>NZ_JBSFYC010000004.1:0-190212 GCF_053595675.1 Streptomyces sp. NPDC002446
GCGGCCGCGGTGGACCGGCTGCACGACGGGCCGAAGACCGACTACGACAAGGAGCTGATGGCGCAGGGCGCCGGCAACACGGTGTGCGGGCTGCTCGGCGCGCTGCCGATGACCGCGGTCATCGTCCGCAGCGCCGCGAATGTGCAGGCCGGGGCGCGCACCAAGGCCTCCCGGGTGCTGCACGGTGTGTGGCTGCTGGTCTTCGCCGCGCTGCTGCCCGCCGCCCTCGGCATCATTCCGCTCGCGGCGCTCGCGGGCGTCCTGGTGCACGCCGGCTGCAAGCTCGTTCCCGTAAGGCAGTTGGGCAAGCTGTGGCGTGAACACCGGGGCGAGGCGCTGATCCTGGTCGTCACCGCGCTGGCGATCGTCGCGGTGAGCATGTTCGAGGGCGTGCTCGTCGGCCTGGCCCTGGCCGTGGCCAAGACGGCGTGGGAGACCTCGCACGTACGCGTGGACGTGATCGACAAGGGCGCCGGTCCGATCCAGGCGCACCTGACCGGCAACGCCACGTTCCTGCGGCTGCCGAAGATCCTGGACACGCTGGAGGCCCTGCCGCAGGACCGGCCCATCGAACTGCACCTGTCCGGTCTGCGCCACCTCGACCACGCGTGCCGGATGTCCCTGGAGAACTGGGCCGCCCGCCACAGCGCCGAGGGCGTCGAACCGGTCCGGATGGCCTCCGCAGGCTGAGGACCGGCCCGATTTCCTCGGGCCGGCACCGGACAGGGACACGGGCCCGCCGCCGACACCACGGCGGCGGGCCTCGTCGTTCCCGCGCGGCCGTCTGCGTATGCCCAACAGGCCACCCCCGCACCGCAGTACACGGCTAGAGTCTCGGTGGCCTGTGCCCCGGCGAAGGGACGTGGAGTGATCGAGTTGGCTCATGTGATCAGGGATCTGCGGGAGGAGCTGGAGCGCGCGGTCGTCGCGGCGGAGGGGGAGGCGCTGCGCTTCGAGCTGGGGACGATCGAGCTGGAGGTGTCGGTCGCGGTGGAGCGGACCGGGCACGTGGGGGCGAAGGTGCGGTTCTGGGTGCTGGAGTCCGGCGCGGACGCCACAGTGGGCAGCACCTCGACCCAGCGCCTCACCCTGGCACTGAAGCCGACCCGATCCGGCGAACCGCCGTTCGTCTCCGGATCCGCTGTTCCGCACGAGCGATGACCCCGGCGGACGACGGGGCGCACGGGCCGGACGGGTTCGACGCACGGCGCGTGGTCCAGGTCATCACCGCACTGCGCACGGGTGCGCGGCGGCTCGGGTCGGGCTACCGGGTGAGTGGGGACGCGGTGCTCACGGCCGCGCATGTGACCTGTGACGCCGAGTCGGTTCAGCTGCGTTTCCTCACCGAAGGCGGTGGTGTGACGGAGTTGCCCGGCGAGCAGGTCTGGGCGGACTCCGCCGCGGACATCGCGGTGCTCAGGATCGCGGGTGGCGCCGGGGCCGGGGGAGCGGGTGCCGCCGAGGTCCCGCCGGTGCGGTTCGGCCGCATCACACGGCCCGTGGACTGCGAGGCGCTGGGATTTCCGAGGTTCAAGCTGCGCCGCGACACCGCCGCACCGGAGCGCGACGCCCCCACGTGGTACCGGGATTCGCACCACGCGCGCGGCACCACCACACCGTTCGCGGACCTGCGGACGGGCAGCCTGGAGATCACCGTGGACCCTCCGGGGCACGACCCCGAGCCGGACCGTTCCCCCTGGGAGGGGATGTCGGGGGCCCTGGTATGGAGCGGTGGATGCGTGATCGGGGTGATCAGCGAGCAGCACCGCGCCGAAGGGCTCGGCAGGCTCACGGCAAGCCAGGTGGAACGCTGGTACCGCCTCGCCCCCACCCGGATACGCGAACTCAACGAGCTGATCGGCCTGCCGCTCCATACCGGCGAACTCACCCGGCTCCCCCTCCCGTTCGGCCCGCCGCCCTCCTCCGCGCCCGAGCCGGACGACGCCCCGGAAGTGCGGGTGTCGGCGAAGAGACTCGCCGGTGAGGTGGACGCGCAATGGCGCACCGAGGAGCAGCAGCGGCGGGTGCACGACCCGTTCTCGCTTGCCGTGCGCTTCCGTTGCACGCCTGCCCGGGAGCTGTTCGATCACTGGCAGAACATCCGCGAGGCCCCGCCCGAAGCGGCTCCCGAGCCCCTCCCCCTGGACGGCCGGCTCCAACAGATCGCGGAGGTGTACGGGCGCATCCCGTCCGGCCGGTTGGCGGTCCTGGGGGCGGCCGGGTCGGGAAAGACGATCCTGACGCTGCGCTTCGTCCTCGACCGGCTGGCCGCCCGCGCCCCGGCGGATACCGTGCCCGTGGTCTTCGGCCTGGGAGCGTGGAACCCGGCCACCACGTCGCTGCGCGACTGGATGTGCAGCCAACTGGTGCGCGACTACCCGTTCCTCGACGCTCCCGCCGAACACGGCGGAAACCTGGCCGGCTTGCTGGTCGATGCGCGCAAGATCCTCCCCGTCCTCGACGGTTTCGACGAGCTCGCCCACGGCCTGCACGGCGCCGCGCTCCGAGCGCTCGACCGGAGCGCCATGCCGCTGCTGCTGACCAGCCGCCCCGAGGAGTACCGCCAGGCCGTGGCGGACACCGACGTGCTCAGGGCCGCCGCCGTCATCGAGCTGGAGGGCCTCACGGTGGGCGACTACGCCGGCTATCTGCACCGCTCCAGCAGACCGGTCGCAGCGGACGGCAGCACCGTGTGGGGACCGGTGCTGGCCCGGCTGCGCGAACAGCCGCGCAGCCCGGGTGCGGTGCACCTCGCCGAGGCGCTCACCACCCCGCTGATGGTCGCCCTGGCCCGCACCGCCTACAGCGACGCCCCCGAGCGCAAGCCCGAAGACCTCCTGGAATTCGCCTCCCCCGAAGACGTGCGCGGCCATCTCCTGGCAGCGTTCGTCCCCGCCGTCTACGACCCCGCACCGACCAGCCACCGCCCCCGTTGGCACCCCGAACGTGCCGAGCGCTGGCTCGGCTACCTCGCCGCGCACCTGGACCAGCTCGGCACGCCCCACCTCGCCTGGTGGGAACTGGGCACCACGATGCGCCGTTCCTCGCGCATGCTCGTGGTCGGGTTCCTGGCCGCCCTGGCCTTCGGGCTGACGACCGGGATCGGGAACCTCCCCGTGGACCTGGTCGCGACCGCGCACGGACTCCGGTTCGCGCTGGTGCGGGGGCTGCTGGTCGGGCTCCTGCACGGGCTCGTCGTCGGGCTGGTCTTCGGGCTCGGGTACGGGTTCGTGTCCAGGGGCGCGCCGGTCGAGCCGTCGCGGGTACGCATCCAGCTCTTCGGCGGGAGCAGGGAGCGGCAGGCCGGGTTCGTCCCCAGGTTCCTGCTGGGGCTCGCGTTCGGGGTCCCGGCCGCGCTCGTGCTGGTGCTCGTCGACAGATGCGTGGTCGGGCCGCTGGGGTTCGACGACGGACTCAGCGGCGGTCTGATGGGCGCGATCCTGTTCCCGCTCGAAGTCGGCATCGGCGCCGGGCTCGTCCTCGGCATCATGGCCTGGGCCGAGTCCCCCATCGACCTCACCTCCGCCAAGAGCGCCTCGGACCTGCTGAGCACCAACCGCAGGAACGTGGTCTTCCACATGCTCGTGTGGATGCTCGTGCTCGGAATCCCGGCCGGGTTCGCCTACGGGCTCAAAGCCGGGCCCGTCTACGGGGTCCTGGCCGGGCTCGTGTTCGGGCTGGAGGCGGCGTTCGGTGGCGGGCTCGGCTATGGGCTGAGTTTCACCGCCTGGGGGCAGTGGGTGGCCCTGTCACGCATCTGGTTGCCGCTGACGGGGCGGCTGCCCTGGGCTCTGGTCGCCTTCCTGGAGGACGCCCACCGGCGAGGCGTGCTGCGCCAGGCCGGTGCGGTCTACCAGTTCCGGCACGCCCGACTGCAAGCCCACCTGACCCAGGTCTTCCAGGCACACCGCACCTCCCACCCGTCGAGTGCGCCGGGCGCGGCGGACCGGAACCGTCCGTGACGGAATCAGCGTCCTGATTCGGGGGATAACCCGACAGGCACGTACCGATGGGAAACGCGGCGGACAACTCACGGGGTGGCACATGACTGCCAGGCGCACAACGGGAAGGCACGGGGCGGGGATCGCCCTTGCGGTGGCGACGGCGGCGGGGGCCGCCGTCGCCGGAGGAGTCGCGGGAGCCGGAACCGCGGCCGCACAACCGGTTTCGCTCACGCTGACCTACACCTGCGACGTTCCGATGCTCGGTGACCAGCCCTTCACCGCGCGGATCGACGCGGATGTCCCGGAGTCGGTCGAGGTCGGCGAGTCCAGCCGGAGGTTCGCCATCGACGCCAGGACGACGGTGGACGCCGACCTCACACCCTGGCTCGACCGGATCGGCGTGAAGAGCGCCGAGGGCAGGGTGGACGCGGAGATCGGGGTGTCCGCGCCCGAGGGCCACAGCAGGATCGGGGTGCCCCTCGCCATCGCCAGGACCGGCATCCCGGAATCCGGTTCCTTCGACGTCGCGGCGTCCGGCGCCGCGCCCGCGCTGACCTTCGGCCGGCCGGGCCACGGGCGGATCACCGTCGGCGACGTCGCCGTGCACGTCGTCGGAAGGAAGGCGAACGGCGAGGTCCGGGGCAGGCTCGACGTGCGGTGCGCACTGGACGACGGGCAGAACGACGTCGTGGGCTCGTTCGAGATCACGGGGGCGGGGACGTCGGCCGGCTCGACCACGTCCGGCACCTCCGGGGCGGCGGACTCCGGCGGCACCTCGGCATCGCCGTCCGCGACCGAGGGGCCGGCTTCCACGGGATCCTCGTCTCCCGGCAGGGCGACGGGTACCACCGCCAACACCGGCCAGAACACCGGGGACCTGGTGCTCCCGGCCGCGGGCACGCTCCTCGCGGGCGTCGTCGCCCTCTGCCTCGGCTCACGGCTGAAGAACCACCGCCGCACCGGTGACGACGGCTGAGACCGCTGCGGGCGCCGCCGTCGCGGCGGCGCCCGGAACGGGCCGGGCGGGGCGCCGACGCCGGACCGGGCCCGGACGTCCGGCCGACGTCACAGCAGGTCTTCGATGGTGATGGGCAGCTTGCGGATACGGCGTCCGGTGGCGTGGTGGATGGCGTTGGCGATGGCCGCCGCGGCGCCGACCTGGCCGACCTCGCCGACGCCCTTGACGCCGAGCGGATTGACGATCTCGTCCGCCACATCGACGAGTTCGACCTCCACCGCGGGGGCGTCCGCATGGACCGGAACGAGGTAGTCGCCCAGGCTGGAGGCGACCCAGCGGCCGCGGCGCGGGTCCATGTAGTTGGCTTCCAGGAGAGCCTGGCCCAGTCCCCACAGCATCCCGCCCATGAGCTGGCTGCGCGCCGTCTTGGGGTTGAGGACCCGCCCCGGCGCGAAAGCGCCGACCATACGGCGCACCCGGGCGACCCCGAGGCCGGGGTCGACGGCGACCTCGGCGAACTGGGCACCGAACGTCATCATCCCGTAGCGGGTGCTCCGGTCCGACGGAGACCAGGAGCCCGCGGCCTCGACATCGGGCAGGACATTGCGGTGGAGCAGATCGGCGTAGGCCTCCCCGGTCCCCGGGTCGTCGCGCAGCATCATCCGGCCGTCCGCCACGACGACGGCACCG
The DNA here is from genome assembly GCF_053595675.1 of Streptomyces sp. NPDC002446. NCBI lineage: Bacteria > Bacillati > Actinomycetota > Actinomycetes > Kitasatosporales > Streptomycetaceae > Streptomyces > Streptomyces sp. NPDC002446. The sequence goes on from NZ_JBSFYC010000004.1 coordinate 5,593, forward strand.
GGATCCGCACCGTGCAGCGGTGACTGGGTGTCCGCGACGGCGCGCGCGATCAGCTGGTCGCGCAGCTCGGTCGCCGCGGTGTGCACGGCCGCGCTGATCATCCCCGCTCCCGAGGAGCCGACCGCGGCGGCGATGGTCGGCAGGGTGGTGTCACCGCCCTCGAAGCGGCATCGCTCGACGGGCAGACCGAGCGCGTCGGCGGCCACCTGTGTCATCACCGTGGCGACCCCGGTGCCGAAGTCGGGCGTCGCGGCCTGCACCACCGCGGTGCCGTCGGAGTACAGGCGGGCACGGGCGCGCTGCGGGTTGCTGGGGCCGTAGACGGGATATCCGGCGGTCGCCATCCCGTAGCCGATGAGCCACTTGCCGTCGCGGTGGGAGCGGGGCACGGGGTTACGCCGGTCCCATCCGAAGCGCTCCGCGCCGCGTGCGTAGCACTCCTTGAGCCCGGAACTGGACCAGGGGTTGCCGGTCTCGGGATCGGTGTCGGAGTGGTTGCGCAGGCGGAGTTCGACCGGATCGATGCCGAGCCGGTGGGCGAGGTCGTCCATCGTGCTTTCGAGCGCGAACATGCCGGAGGCCTCGCCGGGGGCCCGCATGAAGGTGGGCGTCATGGTGTGGGCGCGGACCAGCCGGTAGACGCCCTCGTAGTTCGCGCAGGCGTAGATCTGGGAGGCGACGCCGAGGGAGGGCTCGGCCCAGTCGTCGAAGTGCGAGGTGGGCGAGAGCTTGTGGTGCCGCAGCGCGGTGAGCCGGCCCTCCTTGTCCGCGCCCAGCGTGATGCGCTGCTCCTGTTCCTCCCGGTGGCCGACCGAGGTGAACATCTGCTCCCGGTTGAGGGTGAGTTTGACGGGGCGTCCCACGTGGCGGGCGGCGAGCGCGGCCAGGGCCGGGTGCGCCCAGATCATGGCCTTGCAGCCGAAGCTGCCACCGACGTAGTGGGAGATGACCCGCACCTTCGAGGGGGTCAGCCCGAGCAGTGCCGCGACCGTCAGCTGAGTGGCCGTCACCCCCTGCGTGGCGTCGTAGAGGGTGAGCTGGTCCCCGTCCCAGGCCGCGGTGGTGGCCGAGGGCTCGATGGGGTTGTGGTTGTTCGCGGCGTAGGTGTAGGTGGCGTCGATGCGCACCTCGGCCTGCGCCAGCCCGCGCTCCACGTCGCCGCGCCCGCTCCGGCCCGGAACGAATCCGCCGAAGATCGCCTCGGGCTCGTAGGCCTCGTCACGCCCCTGGTCGAGGGTGGTGACCGACGGCGTCTCCTCGTAGGAGACACGGATCAGCGCGCCCGCGTGCTGGGCGCGTTCCAGGGTGTCGGCGACGACGAGGGCGACGGGCTGCCCGGTGTAGTGCACGACGTCGTCCTGGAACGGGAAGAACGTCTGCCCCGGCGCGGGCATCCCCGCGAGCGAGGGGATCAGTGGGGGCTGGGTGGCGGCCCTGGGCAGGTTCTCGTGCGTGAGGACGGCGAGCACCCCGCCGGCCTGCAGCGCCTCGGAGGTGTCGATACCGGTGATCCGGCCGCTCGGTACGCGCGCACCGACCAGCACGGCATAGGTCATGTTGCCGAGGAGGACGTCCCCGGAGTAGCGCGCGCCGCCGGTGACCTTGTGGCGGCCGTCGACGCGGTCGGTGGGCCGGCCGATCGCGGTGGTCGTCGTGGTCATGACCGGCCCCCCGTGTGGGTGAGCGTCTCCAGGGTCCGGACCATGGTCCGCTGGGCCAGTTCGGACTTGAAGGCGTTGAGCGGCCTGGTGCGGGCCGCGGCGAACTCCTCGCGGGCGGCCCGCGCGAAGGCCTCGGTGCCGGGCGGGGAGCCGCGCAGCAGCTCCTCCGCGCGACGGGCCCGCCAGGGCTTGGTGCCCACACCGCCCAGCGCGATCCGCACCTCGCCGAGCACACCGTCCGCCATGGTCACCGTGGCGGCGACGGAGGCCAGGGCGAACTCGTACGACTCGCGGTCGCGGACCTTCAGGTACCGCGAGGTGCGCGCCGCCGGCAGGCCGGGAACCTCGATGCCCACCACCAGCTCGCCGTGCTCCAGCGGGTGCTCCAGATGCGGGGTGTCGCCGGGCAGCAGGAAGAAGTCGTCGATCGCGTAGACCCGGCGGCCGCGCGGGCCCTCCGTATGGATACGGGCGTCCAGCGCCATCAGCGGTACGGCGACGTCCGACGGGTGGGTGGCGATGCACTGCTCGCTGACACCGAGGACCGCATGCCCGCGGTGGAAGCCGTCGAGGGCGCTGCAGCCACTGCCCGGGTCGCGCTTGTTGCACGGCGAGGCCGCGTCGCGGAAGTAGCCGCAGCGCACCCGCTGCATCATGTTGCCGCCCATGCTGGCCATGTGCCGGAGCTGCGCGGAGGCACCGAGTTCGAGCGCCTCGGCGACCATCGGGAAGCGCTCCCGTACGGCGGGGGCCGCGGCCACCTCGCTCATCCGGGCCAGGGCGCCGATGTACAGTCCGCCGTCCGGCCGGTCCTCGATCTGGGTGAGGGGCAGGTCGTTGATGTCCACGAGCCGGCGCGGCAGCAGCACGTTCTGCCGCAGCAGGTCGACCTCGGTGGTTCCCCCGGCCAGGAAGTCGCTGGTGGGGTCCGCGGCGACGGCGGCCACCGCGTCGGCGACGGCGGTGGCGCGGGAGTAGCTGATGGGCCGCACGAGGTCTCCTCAGGTCTGGTCGCGGACCGCGCAGATGGCGGCCTGGATGTGCGGGTAGGCGGCGCAGCGGCAGATGTTGCCGCTCATCCACTCCCGGATCTCGGCGTCGTCGGAGGTATGGCCTTCCTTGAGCAGCGCCACCGCCGACATGATCTGGCCGGGTGTGCAGTAGCCGCACTGGAAGGCGTCCTGCTCGATGAACGCGCTCTGCATGGCGTGCAGCTCGTCGCCCTCGGCCAGGCCCTCGATGGTCGTCACCTCGTGGCCCTCGCAGGCGATCGCCAGCGTGAGGCAGGCCAGCACCCGGCGCCCGTCGACCCATACCGTGCAGGCGCCGCAGGTGCCCTGGTCGCATCCCTTTTTCGCACCCGTCAGGTCCAGCCGCTCACGCAACGCGTCCAGGAGGCTGACCCTCGGCTCCACTTCGCACGAACGCTCGGCGCCGTTGACGGACAGGGTGATCCTCACCGGGTCGGGGCCGCGCTCCGGGAGCACGGCGGCTGCGGGCGCGCGGGACGGGCTGTGGGGAGCGGACACGGGCTGACCTCCTCGGGTTGGAGTTTTCATCCTGTTTCATCCGAAAGGCCGCCGCGACCCGACGGACCGCGCCCCGGGGGCCGAGGAGCACCTCCTGCGGGAAAATGGACGGCGGAGGTGGCGCGATGTCTCCGTGGTGGGTCCGCGACCTGGAGGACGGCCAGGCCGCCGGACCGGGCCGCCGCCCGGGCGCGAAGCCATGACCGCCGCCGACCCGTTCGGTTCCTGGGAGGAGCGGCCGGCTTCCGGGGCGGCGCAGCCGAGCGGGCTGCTGGACCTGCTCGGTGTCGCGGCGGTGGTGCTGGACGCCGAGGGGCGGATCGTGCTGTGGAGCCCGCAGGCCGAGGAGCTGTTCGGCTACCGGGCCGAGGAGGCGCTGGGCCGGTTCGCGGCACGGCTGCTCGTCCATGAGCAGCACCTGGAGCTGGTGGTCAGGCTGTTCACCGAGGTGATGGGCACGGGCCGAAGCTGGGCCGGGGCCTTCCCCGTACGGCACAAGGACGGCAGCACCCGGTTGGTGGAGTTCCGCAACATGCGGCTGCTGGACGACCGGGGGGACCTCTACGCCCTGGGCATCGCCACCGACGAGGCGGTGCTGCGCCAGGTGGAGCGGGATGTGGCCCTGTCCACGCGGCTGGTCGCGCAGTCCCCGATCGGGCTGGCCGTCCTCGACACCGAGCTGCGGTACCTGGCCGTCAACCCGGCGCTCGAGCGGATCAACGGCGTCCCCGCCGAGGACCACCTCGGCCGGTCGGTCCGCGAGGTGCTGCCCTCCCTGGACGCCGACGAGATCGAGGCCGCGCTGCGGCAGGTCCTGGAGTCCGGGGAGCCCCTGGTCGACGAGTACACGGTGGGACGTACCGCCGCCGACCCCGGGCACGACCACGCCTGGTCGGTCTCCTACTACCGGCTGGAGGACCCCGGCGGACGGGTCCTGGGGGTGGCGGGTCTGGTCGTGGACGTCACCGACCGGTACCGCGCGACCACCGAGGCGGCCCGCGCCCGGCGCCGTCTCGCCGTGATCGCCGACGGCTCCGCCCGTATCGGCACCACCTTGGAGGTGGAGCAGACCGCCCGCGAGCTGGCCGAGGTCGCCGTGCCCGAGCTCGCCGACGTGGCCGCGGTGGACATCCTGGATTCCGTACTGGAGGACCGGCCGGCCCCGGTGCCGCACACCCGCCCCGCGCGCTTCCGGGCTCTCGCGGTGCAGGCCGCCTATCCGACCGAGGCGGTCCGCGCCGCCGACCCTCCGGGCCACATCGCCAGCTACGGCGACGACCGCCTGGTGACCCGGTGCGTACGGACCGGCCGGCCCATCCTGATACCGCACACCGACGAACGGGACCTGTCACACATCGCCCGGGACCCCGAGGCCGCCGCCCTCCTGGCGCGGGCCGGCATCCACACCTACCTCACGACGCCGTTGATCGCCCGCGGCGAGGTGCTCGGCGCGCTGGGCCTCACCCGCGCCCGCAATCCGCTGCCCTTCGACGAGGACGACCTCACGCTCGCCGGTGAGCTGGCCGACCGGGCCGCGGTGTGCATCGACAACGCCCGCCTCTACCAGAGCCAGCGCAACGCCGCCCTCACCCTCCAGCGCAGCCTGCTCCCGGACCACCCGCCGCAACGGACGGGCCTGGAGATCGCCACCCGCTACCAGCCCGCCGGAACCTCCAGCGAGGTCGGCGGCGACTGGTTCGATGTGATCCCCCTCGCGGCGGACAAGACCGCGCTCGTCGTGGGTGACGTGATGGGCAGCGGCATCAACGCCGCCACCACCATGGGCCGGCTGCGTACCGCCACCTCCACCCTGGCCGACCTCGACATCCCGCCGACCGAGGTGCTGCGGCACATCGACAAGATCACCGCTGACCTGGACCAGTACGCCACCTGCGTCTACGCCGTCTACGATCCGCACCGCGCCGCATGCCGCATCGCCGTCGCCGGACATCTGCCGCCGGTGCTGCTGCGCACGGGCCGGCCCGCCGAGCTGCTCGACCTGCCCACCGGCGTACCCCTCGGGGTCGGCGGCGTCCCCTTCGAGTCCACCGCGATCGGCCTGCGCCCCGGCGACCGGCTGGTCCTCTACACCGACGGTCTGGTGGAGACCCGCCATCACGCCATCGACGAGCGCCTGGACTTCCTGCGCCGTCTGCTGGACACCCCCGACCCCACCTTGCAGGACACCTGCGAGCGGCTCCTCGACGCCCTGCGCGATCCGGACGACCCCGACGACGTCGCGGTGCTCATCGCCCGGGCCCGGGCCGATCCCCCCGACGCCTCCCGGCCCTGACCTGCGCCCCGGCCGGCCGCCGTCCGGAGCTCACCCCGCGGGCCGGTCGTCGCGGGAGGAGCCGTCGAGCACGCCGAGGCGTTCGAGCAGCAGCCCCTCGCGCGTGGACCAGGGGCAGATCTCGACGCTCTGGACACCGCACGCCTCCATGAGGCTCTCGGCGACCAGGGCTCCCGCCAGGGACTGCTCGGCGCGGTGCGCGGAGATGCCCGGCAGGGCGCTCCGGCGGTCCGGGGCGAGATCCGCCAGCTGCCGTGTCGCCGCCCGGAGCTGAGGCAGCGTCAGCTCGCGGGCCGCCCGGCGCGGCTTGTTCCGTCCGGCGCCGGCGAGCCGTGCGAGCTGCTCGAACGTCTTCGAGCAGGCGAGCACCCGGTCCCCCCGCGCCGCCCGCGGCACGCCCGGCGCCAGACTCAGGCAGTGCCGCAGATGCCGGCGGATTTCGTCCAGGCGCCGCTCGGAGGGGACGGTGCCGCCGGGCAGCCACTCCCGGGTGATCCGGCGGGCGCCCAGCGGCAGCGAGCGCACGACCCGGGGCAGGGCGCCCGTCCCGGAGGCGAGCTCGACGGTGCCGCCGCCGATGTCCAGGACCAGCAGCGGCCCCTGCGGGCAGCCCGCCCACTGACGGACCGCCACATAGGCCAGCCGGGCCTCCTCCTCGCCGGGCAGCACCCGCAGCCAGGTGCCGGTGGTACGGGCCACCCGCGCGATCACCTCATCGCGGTTCGGGGCGTCCCGGATGACGGAGGTGGCGAACGCGAACACCTCCGGCAGCCGGCGCTGCGGATCCGCGGTGATCGCCTCGGCCACCGCCCGCTGCACGCTCTCGACCCCGGCCGTGCCCAGCCGGCCCTTCCGGTCGAGCGTCTCGTGGAGTCTCAGCCGCACCTTGTGCGAGAAGACGGGTTCCAGTACCGGGCCCGGTCGCCATCGCACCACGGTGAGCAGCGCACTGTGGCACCCGACGTCCAGTACACCCGCCTGCCGCATTCATCCCGCCTTTCCGGAGAGCGCCGATCCCGCACGACCTCGCTCCGTAATCATGATGTCACTCATCGTCCCCATGTGGGCGTCATGCCGGAGATATGCCGTGGGTACGTAACTGCTGTTTTCGGACAACTTGCGCACGGGTGCGGTGGGTGAGCGAAAGGCCATTTCCCGGGCCCGCCCGACGGGTCGGCTCATGACCGGCCCGCTCTGATAAGTGCCCGCAGGCGGTGCGTCTTTCATTGGCGAGTTTGTGTCTTTCCCTTTCCTGACCGGCCCTCCCGTACGGCGAGACCGAACAGGGGGCCATGCATGATGTCGATCATGCCGGGCGCCCGGCTGCCGGTGCAGTCCATGGGGAAGGCGAGGACGCGTGAACAACCCATCACCGATATCACTGACGGCCTATCAGCGGGACATCTGGGTCGCCGGTTGCCAGGAACCGGAATCACCGCAGTTCAATTGCGTGCTCCGGGAGCGCCTTCAGGGTGAGGTGGACCAGCAGGCGCTTGTCGCCTGTACCGAGCGCGCATTAGCCCGCCATGAGGCATTCCGCTTACGCTTCGGCGAACGCGCCGGCACGCCCCATCAGTGGGCCGAGCCCGAAGGCGTCCGGGTCGAACGGATCGATCTGACGCAAGAGCACGAACCGGCCGCGGCATGCGCCGCGTGGATGCGGCGCTCGATGGCCCGCGCCCTGCCGCTCACCGGCCGGCCCATGGTCGAGGCCACCCTGCTGCTGGAGAGCCCGACCGTCGTCCACCTGCACATCAAGGCGCACCACATCGTCGCCGACGGCTGGGCGGTCAACCAGCTGAGCCGGGAAATCCTGGAGGACTACGCACAGGTCACCGGCGGGCGGCCGCCCACCGGCCCCGCCCCGTCCTCCTACCTCGCCTTCGTCGAGGAGGAGGCCGCCTACCGCGCCGGTGCCCAAGCCGACCGCGACCGCGCCTTCCACCGCGAAGCCCTGGCCGGTGTGCAGCCCGCGCTGTTCACCCGCTCCGGACGCACGGGCCGGCGCTCCCGCCACTCGATCGCGATCGACGGCGCGCTCGTCGACCGGATCCGCGCCACCGGCTTCTCGCCGTTCACCTACCTCGCCGCCATGGTCGGCACCTACCTGACGCGACTGCACCGCAGCGGGGAAGTCGTCCTCGGCATACCGTTCCTCAACCGGCCCGACGAGCGCCACCGCGCCGTCCCCGGGCAGTTCGCCAACACCCTGCCGCTGCGGATCGCCGCACACGGCGGCCGGACCGTACGCGAAGCACTCGCCGACACACAGCGCGCGACCCGCGCCCTGCAGCGCCATGAACGGCTCTCGCTCGGCGACGTACTGCGCGAACTGCCCGCGTCGGCCGAGGGCCCGCGCCGGCTCTTCGACGTACAGCTCTCCTATATGCGCTGGCCGCGCCCCGACGAGATACCCGGCGTCGCACACGAGACGGTCATGATGGCCCCCTCGCACGAGCAGGACGCGCTGAGCATCACGGTCTCCGCCTTCGACGACACCGCCGACCTCCGCATCGACCTCGACTACGCCTGCGACGTCTTCGACGAGGACCTCCCGATCACCTCCGTCGCCGGCCACCTGCGGACGCTCCTCACCCAGGGCCTGGCCGACCCGGACCGGCCGCTGTCCGACGTCGGGATGCTGGAGCCCGGCGCGTACGAGGACCTCACCGCGGTACGCAGCCACGGCCCGCGGGTGCCCTACTCCCACCACGCCACGCTGCACACCCTGTTCGAGGCGCAGGCCGCCCGCCGCCCCGGGCAGACCGCCGTCATCGGCGCCGCGGGCGAGACCCTGACCTACGCCGCACTCGACGAGCGGGCCAACCAGGTCGCACGCGCGCTGCGGGCCGAGGGCGTCGGCCCGGACGACCGGGTCGCCGTCATGATGGAGCGGAGCCCCCACCTCCTGGCCGCCCTCCTCGGCGTCCTCAAGTCCGGCGGCGCCTATGTACCGGTGGACCGCGGCTACCCCGCCGAACGCGTGGCGTTCCTGCTGGCGGACAGCCGTGCCAAGGTCGTGATCGTCGACGGCGACACCCCCGTCACCGAGGCCGCCGCGGGGATGACCGTACGGCGCATCGACGACCTGCTGCAGGGCAGCGGCGCCCCGCTGGAACCGGTCGCCACCTCCCGCGACCTCGCCTACGTCATCTACACCTCCGGTTCGACCGGCCGCCCCAAGGGCGTGATGGTGGAACACCACAGCGTCGTCAACCGGCTCGCATGGATGCAGCGCCGCTACCCGCTCGGCGAGCACGACGTCCTGCTGCAGAAGACGCCGGTCTCGTTCGACGTCTCCGTCTGGGAGCTCTTCTGGTGGGCGATCGAAGGCGCGAGCGTGGCGCTGCTGCCGCCCGGCGGCCAGCAGGACCCGCGCGAGATCCTGCGCACCCTGCGCGAACGGCAGGTCAGCGTCGCGCACTTCGTCCCCTCGATGCTCGGGCCGTTCCTCGACCTGCTCCAGGAATCGCCCGGGGCCCGCGCCGACGCACGGTCCCTGCGCCACGTCTTCTGCAGCGGAGAGGCCCTGCCGGCCGCCCGCGTCGAGCAGTTCAACCGCGTCTTCGGCCCGGACCACCCCGCGCGGCTGGTGAACCTCTACGGCCCGACCGAAGCCACCGTCGACGTCTCGTACTACGACTGCCCCGGTGATCCCGGCCGGCCGGTCACCCGGGTGCCCATCGGCCGGCCGATCGACAACACCCGGCTGTACGTGCTGGACGCCGACGGCCGGCCGCAGCCGGTGGGGGCCGCCGGCGAGCTGTGCATCGGCGGCGTCGGCGTGGCCCGGGGCTATCTGGACCGTCCCGAACTGACCGCGGAGAAGTTCCTGCCCGACCCGTTCGCGCCGCAGGGCCGGATGTACCGCACCGGCGACCTCGCACGATGGCTGGCCGACGGCACCCTGGAGTACCTCGGCCGGATGGACGGCCAGGTCAAGATCCGCGGCAACCGCGTGGAACCGGGCGAGGTCGCGGCCGCCCTGCGCGCGGTCCCCGGGGTCCGCGACGCCCTCGTCGTGGACCGCACCACCGGCGCCCGCGGCACCCACCTCGTCGGCTACTACGTGTCCGACACCGTCCACGACCCGGCCCGGCTGCGCGAGCAACTCGCCACGTCGCTGCCCGGGTTCATGATCCCGGCGTACTTCCTGCCGATCGACGGCATCCCGCTCACGCCCAACGGCAAGGCCGACCGCCGGGCACTGCCCGCACCCGAGGACGGCACACGGCCCGGGGACCCCGCCGCGCGCGGGGCCGCCCGCACCCCCGCCGAGGCCGCGCTGGCCCGGATCTGGGCCCGCGTACTGGGCCGGGAGACCGTCGGAGTGCACGACGACTACTTCGCGCTCGGCGGCGACTCGATCCTGATGCTCAAGGTGCGTGCCGAGGCGGAGGCCGAGGGGCTGCGCTTCTCGCTCACCGACCTCCTGCGCAACCCGACGGTCGCCGGACTGGCCGCCCGGACCGAGAGCACCACCGGGCAGCGGGACGCCGCCGCCCCCGCGCCCTTCGCCCTCGTCTCCCAGGTGGACCGGGCCGCCCTCGAAGGCGCCGAGGACGCCTTTCCGCTCACCCGGCTCCAGCTCGGTCTGCTCTACCACAGCCGCAGACACGAAACCTCCGCCACCTACAAGGACGTCTTCCAGTACACCCTGGAACTGCCCTGGGACGAGGCCGCGTTCCGCGCCTCCTTCGGCCGGCTGACCGCCCGGCACCCGGCGCTGCGCTCCGCCTTCGGCCTGGCGGGCTTCTCCGAGCCGCTCCAGATCGTCCACCCGCACGCGGACGGCGGCCTGGACGTCGCGGACCTGCGCTCCCTCGACGGCGCCGCCGCCGACGCCGAGATACGCCGGCACATCGAGGAACGCCGCCGCCACCCCTACACCTTCGACCGGGCGCCGCTGTACCTCTTCCGCGCCCATGTCCGCCCCGGCACCGTCGACCTCGTCTTCAGCTTCCACCACGCGCTCCTCGACGGCGGCAGCGTGGCCACCCTCGTCGGCGAACTCCTCCAGGACTACGCGCACGCCCTCGGCCTGCCCGCCGGCCCCGTCGACACCCCGCCGCTGCCCTCCCCGGCGGCCCACGTACGCGACGAGCAACAGGCCCTGCGGGCCGAGGAGACCCGGCGCTACTGGCAGCGGAAGCTGACCGGCTGCGAACCCCTGCAGATCGAGGCGTTCGGCCCGCATCTGCCCGGCGGCGCCGGCGAGCCCTGCGCCCGCCGGGCCGACCTGCCCGACGACCTCACGGCCCGGGTACGGCAGTTCGCGACCGAACACACCCTGCCCGTCAAGTCCGTGCTCTTCGCGGCACACTGCCTGACCCTGGCGATGCTCGCCGGCACCCGCGACATCACCACCGGACTGGTCACCCACGGCCGGCCCGAGCTGGCGCACGCGGAGCGGATCGCCGGACTCTTCCTCAACACCGTGCCGCTGCGCCTCGACACCGCCCGCGCACGCTGGCTGGACGTGGCACGCGAGGCCTTCCGGCAGGAGCAGGACGGCCACGACCACCGCCGCTACCCGCTCAGCGCCATCCAGGAGGACCACGGCGGCCCCGTCCTGGACACCGCCTTCAACTACGTCCACTTCCACCAGCTCGCCGGCGTCCTCCACCTGCCGGGCCTGCGGCTGCGGGACTTCCGTACCTGGGAGGAGACCAACTTCCGCCTCCTGGTCAACGCGGTCACCGAACCCGACGGCGGGCGCGTCTGGCTGCGCATCGACTGCGACGGCGACACCTTCTCCGCCGACCAGGCAGACCTGTTCGCACAGGCCTATCTCAAGATCCTGCGCCGGATGGTCGAAGAGCCGCACCACGAGCCCGACTTCGCCTTCCTCGCCCCGCCCGCGGCCCTCGCCGAGGCCACCGCCGCGCCCACCGTCGTGACCCGCTTCGCCGACCAGGCCGCGCGCACCCCGCAGGCGACCGCCCTGGTCGGCGGCGAGGAGCGATGGAGCTATGCGCGGCTCGCCGGAACCGCCGGGCAGGTGGCCGCACGGCTGCGGGCACTCGGCGCCCCGCGCGAGGCCCGGATCGGCATCGCCATGGACCGGTCACCGCAGACCATCGCCGTGATCCTGGGCGTGCTCGGGGCCGGCTGCGCGGTGCTGCCGCTCGACGTCGGCTACCCCGCGCCGCGGCTGGCCGCGATGCTGGAACAGGCCGGGCCGTTCCGCGTCATCGCGCACGCCCCCTACACCCACCTCGCGGGCGACCCCGCGCTGGTGCTGCCCGCCGAATCGCTGACCGAGCCGTCCGCGGCACCCCAGGACGGGCCCGCGCACCTGGCCCCGCACCCGGACATCACACCGGACTCCACCGCCTACGTGCTCTTCACCTCCGGCTCCACCGGCCGGCCCAAGGGCGTCGCGATGCCGCACCGCTCGCTGGCCGCACTGGTGGACTGGCAGACACGGGCGCCCAGCGGAGCTCCCGGCGGAGCGACGCTCCAGTACGCCCCGCTGAGCTTCGACGTCTCCTTCCAGGAGATCTTCTCCACCCTGTGCGCCGGCGGAGCACTGCACCTGGTGAGCGACGGCGAACGGCGCGATATGCCCGTACTGCTGCGCCGGATCGACCGCGAGCGCATCGAGCGGGTCTTCCTGCCCTACGTGGCGCTCCAGCAGCTCGCCGAGACCGCGGACGCACTGGGCATCACCCCGCGCGCCCTGCGGGTGCTGATCTCGTCCGGCGAGCAGCTGCGGGTGACCGCGGAGATCCGCCGGCTGTGCGCCGCACTCCCCGGAGCCGTGCTGGAGAACCAGTACGGGCCGACCGAGACTCATGTCGCCACCGCCTTCACCATGACCGGGGACCCCGCCGCGTTCCCCGCGCTGCCGCCGGTCGGACACGCCGTGGACGGCGCCGAAGTACACGTCCTGGACGAGCGGCTGCGCCCGGTCCCGGCCGGCGCCCGGGGCGAGATCTACCTCGGCGGCGCCTGCCTGGCCCATGGCTACGAAGGCCGCCCCGACCTCACCAAGGAGCGCTTCGTCCCGCACCCGTTCGCCGGCGAGGGGCAGTTCCTCTACCACACCGGCGACCTCGGAATGCCGCTGCCCGACGGCGCCGTCGTCTACGCCGGACGCGCCGACGCACAGGTCAAGGTCCGCGGCTTCCGCGTCGAGCCCGCCGAGGTCGAACTGGCCCTCACCGGCCTCGCCGACCGGTACCCGCGGCTGCGGGACGCCGCGGTCGTGGCACGGCGGCGCGAGGACGGCGACACCTTCCTCGCGGCGTTCCTCGTCGGCGACGGCGCACAGGAGGACCTGCCCGGCATCCGCGAACGCCTCAGGTCCGCGCTGCCCGACCACATGGTGCCCTCCCACCTGCAGTGGACCCCGCGGCTCCCGCTGACGCCCAGCGGCAAACGGGACGACGCCGCACTGCGCAAGGTCCCGCTCACCGCCGGCGCGGCACCCGGCGGCACCGAGCCCCGCGACGCCTACGAACGCGCGCTCGCCGCGATGATGGCGGACCTGCTGCACCTCCCGTCGGTCGGCATCCACGCCGGCCTCTTCGACCTGGGCGGGACGTCCCTGACCGCGATGCGACTGGTGGTCCAGATCGAGCAGCGCTACGGCGTGACCATCGCCCTGTCCGAGTTCATCGCGGCGCCGACCGTGGCCGGACTCGCGGCCCGGCTCCGCAGCGGCGGCGCGGTCGCCGCCTTCGACCCCCTGGTACCGATCCGCCCCGACGGCAGCCGCCCGCCGCTGTTCATGGTCCACCCCATGGGCGGCAACGTACTGTGCTACGTCCGCTTCGCCCGCCACCTCCCGGACGGCCAGCCGCTCTACGCGCTCCAGGCGGCGGGAGCGGACCCGGGCACCACGCCCCTGCGCACCGTCGAGGAGATCGCCGCCAGTTATGTGACCGCACTGCGCACGGTGCAGCCGCACGGCCCGTACTCCATCGGCGGCTGGTCCTTCGGCGGCTTCGTCGCCTTCGAGATCGCCCGCCAGCTGCGCGCCGCGGGGGAGGAGATCAACCGACTGGTCCTCCTGGACACCACCGCCCTCAGCCCGGGGCCCCGCACCCGGCACGACGACGACGCCCTGCTGGGCTGGTTCTTCTGGGAACTGCTGTGGCTGGAGCGCGGCGGCACGTCCCCCATGGAGGCCATCCCGGCGGAACTGTCCACCGTCGAGGAGAAGTTCGACTTCATCGCCCGCCTCGCCGCCGAGGCGGGGGTGCTGCCGGCCGGCAGCTCAGGGGCCGTCATCCGCCGCCTCTTCCACGTCTACCAGGCGAACTGGCAGGCGGCCCTGGACTACCGGCCCCAGGGTGAGGACCTGGAACCCGTGCTGGTCCGCGCCATGGAGCCGCTGCCGCAGGTGCTCGCCGAGATGCACGGCGCCGCCCGGACCCGCCACCAGGACGCCCGCAACGGCTGGAGCACCATGACCGACGGCCGGATCCAGGTCGTCAGCGTGCCCGGCGACCACTTGACGATCATGGAGGAACCGTACGTGGAACACGTGGCGAAGACCGTCGCCGACCTGATCGGCGCCCACCCGACCGCACCCCGCAAGGAGAGCTGACCAGATGTCCCCACGTCGTGTGAAAGCCCTCGTCGTCGGAGCCGGTATAGGCGGCCTCACCTGCGCCGTCGCACTGCGGCGGGCCGGCCTCGACGTCGCGGTGTACGAGCGGGCCGGTGAGCTGCGGGCCGCCGGATCCGGACTGTCGGTGATGAGCAACGCCCTCACCGCGCTCGCCACCCTCGACATCGATCTCGGCCTGGCCCAGCGCGGGCGGATCGCCGAGTCGTTCACCATCCTCGACCACCGCGGGGAGCTCATCCGGGATCTGCCGTTCAAGGAGGTCTGCGACAAGGTGGGCGCGCCCAGCGTCTGTCTGAGCCGCCCGGACCTGCAAGCAGCCCTGCTCGGCCAGGTGGGGGACACCCCGGTGCACCTCGGCGCCACCGTCACCGGCTTCGAGACCGACGACACGGGCGTCACCGTCCGCCTGGAGGACGGGCGTGCGGTGCGCGGCGACCTCCTCATCGGCGCCGACGGCTTCCACTCGGCCGTCCGCCGGCACCTCGTAGGACCGGACGAGGAATCCCAGGACAGCGGCTACGTCTGCTGGCTGGGCCTCGCCCCCTTCCGGCACCCGTCCCTCGCCCCGGGCCATGTGCGCCACTACTGGGGCAGCGGACAGCGCTTCGGTCTCATCGACATCGGCCACGGCCGCTACTACTGGTGGGGCACGAAGAACATGCCCGCCTCCGAGTCCCACGACTGGCACGGCACCAAGGACGACATCGCCCTGGCCTACGCGGACTGGGCCGACGAGGTCCGGGCGGTGATCGAGGCCACCGCGCCCGGGGACATCCTCGCCGTGCCCTCCCGCGACCGCGCCTTCCTGGAACGGTGGGGCGAGGGCCCGGTCACCCTGCTCGGCGATGCGGCCCACCCCATGCTGACCTCGCTCGGCCAGGGATCGGGCATGGCCATCGAGGACGCCGTCGTCCTGGCGCACACCCTCGCCGAGCCCGGCGCCACCGCGGACCTGCCGGGCGCCCTGCGCAGGTACGAGGACCGGCGGCGCGACCGCACCCGGGCGATGGTCGCCGCGTCCCGTTCGCTGAGCGACCTCGAACAGGCGGTGACCCCCGCCGAGCGGCAGGTCCGTGACGACTACTTCCGGCTGACGCCGCGAGCGGAACTCGCCCTGCGCAACGAGGAGTCACTGACCTTCCCCGGCGTCCGTCCCGGGGCCGCCACCACGGCGTAGCCGACCGGACCACACCGGAGAACGGCACCGCCCGGCCCGCGTCCGGGCGGTGCCGCCGCCGTGCCCGCGGTCACCGCACGGCCCTGAACACGACCAGGGTCCGCGTCTCGCTGCGGGCCACCCCGGCGAAGACCTGCCGCAGGGCGCTCTCGATGCGCCGCAGACGGTCGTCGGACAGCCGCAGCCGCCGCGCGATGTGTCCGGGGGCCACCCCGCCGTGCCAGGCGATCACCACGACTCCGCCGGGCCGCACCACACGGTGCAGCTCCCGCAGCCCGGCCTCCAGGTCGGGCCACAGGGCGACGTTGTTGACCGAGACGACCCGGTCCACGCTCTGATCGGCGAGTCCGGTGCGGTCCGCCGTGCCGAGGTCCAGCACGACCCGGCCGGCGCGGACCGCACGGCGGTTGGCCCGGACGGCGGCCCGCCGCATCTCCGGCGAGGGGTCCACGCCCCGGATGGCGGCGGCACCGGTCCGGGCGACCAGCAGCCGCACCAGCCCGCCGGGCCCGTAGCCCACCTCCAGCACCCGGTCCGCCGGGCGGACGTCCAGGGCGTCGAGCACCTCGTCCTGCGGGTTGGTCCACCGCATGAACCGCCCGGCGAGATGCCCGAGGACGCCCCTGGGGTGTGCGAACCGCGAGGTAACCGGCCGGCCCGTGGTCCACGAACGCAGATTGGTGTCCATATCTGCAGCATGGCGCCTCACCCCGGCACATATCGTCACTGACACCGGCTTCCGTTCACGCCGGGCGCCCGCCCCGGACCCAAGGAGTGCGCCATGAACCGGCCATCGACCGCCTCCGGCCGCCCGGACGCCCTGCAGCGGCGGCTGGGGCTCTTCGACGCGGTGGTGATCGGTCTGGGATCGATGATCGGCGCCGGGATCTTCGCCGCCCTCGCCCCGGCGGCGCACGCGGCCGGGTCAGGGGTGCTGCTCGCGCTCGCCCTGGCGGCGGTGGTCGCGTACTGCAACGCCACCTCCTCGGCGCGGCTGGCCGCGCGGTACCCGGCGTCCGGCGGCACCTACGTCTACGGACGCGAACGGCTCGGCGCGTTCTGGGGGTACCTGGCCGGCTGGGCGTTCGTGGTCGGCAAGACCGCCTCCTGCGCGGCGATGGCCCTGACCGTCGGCTCCTACGTGTGGCCGGCCCAGGCGCACCCGGTCGCGGTGGCCGCCGTGGTCGCGCTGACCGCCGTCGACTACGCGGGGGTGCAGAAGTCCGCCCGGCTCACCCGCGCGATCGTCGCCGTCGTGCTGGCCGTCCTCGCCGCGGTGGTCTGTGCCGCGCTCACCTCCGGTGCGGCGGACGCGGCCCGGCTGGACATCGGTGACGACGCCACGGCCCGCGGTGTGCTGCAGGCGGCGGGTCTGCTGTTCTTCGCCTTCGCCGGCTACGCGCGGATCGCCACCCTCGGCGAGGAGGTCCGCGACCCGGCCCGCACGATCCCCCGCGCCGTTCCGCTTGCCCTCGGCATCACGCTGGCCGTCTACGCCGCGGTCGCGACGGCGGCGCTGTGCGTGCTGGGCAGCACGGGGCTGGCGCAGGCCACCGCCCCGCTCGCCGACACGGTCCGCGCCGCGGGTCTGCCCGGTCTGGCGCCGGTGGTCCGCACCGGCGCCGCCCTCGCCGCCCTCGGCTCGCTGCTGGCGCTGATCCTGGGCGTCTCGCGCACCACACTGGCGATGGCCAGGGACCACCACCTTCCGCACGCCCTGGCCGCCGTCCACCCGCGGTTCAAGGTGCCGTACCGCGCCGAACTGGCCGTCGGCGCGGTGGTGGCGGTGCTGGCGGCGACGACGGATCTGCGCGGCGCGATCGGGTTCTCCTCCTTCGGCGTGCTGGTCTACTACGCCATCGCCAACGCCGCCGCCCGGACCCTCGCGCCGGGCGAGGGCGCTCCGCCGCGCCCGGTGCCGGTGCTCGGGCTGACGGGCTGTCTGGTGCTGGCCCTCGCCCTGCCGTTGTCCTCGGTGGTCTGCGGGGCGGCGGTGCTCGCCGTCGGCGCGGCCGCATACGGCCTGCGCCGTCTGCCCGCCGCCCGCCGCAAGAGGTAGCCCGGGAGCCGGGGGCGGGCGGCACCTCCGGAGAGCCACCGTCCGGGCACAGGGCGTGTGACAACCGTCTCAGCCCATACCAGGCGTATCCGTGCGACGATGACTTGTGATCAATTCCGGTTACACTGTTATCAGTTGAGTGCGCGGGAGAAAGGTGTTCCGCTCATGCTCAACTCATGGCTCTATCACGGCCTTGAGTGGGTGAGGTAAGCCCGACACGGTGGCGAATCCGCCGGCGCCGCATCCCACGCGCCTTGTAGTCCCCCACGATTGAGGATGCTGATGGTTCGTACTGCGTCGTCACCCGGAGGCTCATATTCCGGCTCCGTTGCGGCGTGGTCGGCACCCCCCGCCGTGACGGCCGTGGCGACGGCGGTCGCCGGGGCGCTGGTGCCGGGTGCGGCCACCGGGGCGGTGATCTGGTGCGGTGTGGTCGCCACGGGCATCCTCGCCGTCGTGTCGGCCGCGGCAGCACGGCGCAGCCGGGCCCTGACCGAGCTGCGTGCCGCGGCCGCCGAGCGGGAGGCCCTCCTCACCGAGCACCTGCGGCAGCAGGAAGCAGCGACGATCCGCCTGGCCGAACAGCAGCTGCCGGTGGCCGTCAGCCGGCTCCAGGAAGGCGAGTTCGCCGAGGACGTACTGCAGTCCCTCGCCGTCGCGGAGCACGAACTCAGCCCGCAGTTCCGGGCGGCGCACGAGGCGCTGCTGCGCTCCGTGGTCGAGGCGGTGCAGGCCGAGGAGACCATGCGCGACTCCGCGCAGCGCGGTGTGGTGAACGTGGCCCGCCGCGTCCAGGCCATCGTGCACCAGCAGGCGACGGACCTGCGCGTGATGGAGGACCGGCACGGCCAGGAGCCGGCGTTCTTCGCCGACCTGCTCCGGCTCGACCACGGCACGGCCCTGATCGGCCGGTTGGCGGACAGCATCGCCGTCCTCAGCGGCGCCCGGCCCGGACGCCAGTGGAGCAAGCCGGTACCGCTCTACAGCGTGCTGCGCGGTGCGATGTCCCGGATCCTCGACTACCAGCGCGTGGAGCTGCACTCCGTCGCCGAAGTCGCCGTCGTCGGCCCGGCCGTCGAGCCGCTCATCCACGCCCTGGCCGAGCTGCTGGACAACGCCACGCGGTACTCGCCGCCCAAGACCCGCGTCCATCTCACGGCGGTGGAGGTGCACATGGGCATCGCCATCGAGATCGAGGACGGCGGCATCGGCCTCAGCGAGGAGGCCCGCACACGGGCCGAGCGGATGCTGACCGAGGCACGGGCCGGCATCGACCTTAAGGACCTCGGCGAGTCGCCGCGGCTCGGCCTCGCGGTGGTCGGCCGCCTGGCGCGGGCCTACGACTTCCAGGTGTCGCTGCCGCCCTCGGCCTACGGCGGCGTGCGCGCCGTACTGACCGTCCCGAAGGCGTCGATCACCACGGCGCCCGCACCGGGCAGGGCGCACGGCATCGGCGCCTCCTCCGGCCCGCGCCTGGCGCCCCGCAGCCCCGCCGCGCAGGCCCCGCAGACCCCGGTGGCCGCGGCCGGCGCACCGAACGCACTTCCCGCGCCGCGGACCGCCACGGACACCGCCGACGCACTCGGCGCGGCCGGCCAGGACCGCGACGACGAGCGGCCCACCGTGACCGAGGTGACGGCCAGCGGCCTGCCCCAGCGGCGCCGGCGGGCCCCGAACCCGGCCCGCAAGACGGCCCCCGCCCGGCCGGGCCCGGCGGCGACGGCGCACGAGGAACCGGCGCCCGGCGTCTGGATGGCCGAGCTGCGCAGTGGTCTCTCCGGCGAAAGGCCGACATCGGCACCCGCCCGGACCAGCAACGACACGTCAGACAAGGGTGAGTAACCGATGTATCAGCGCGCGGACATGGACTGGATGCTCAAGGACCTCGCGGAGAGCGTCCCCCAGACCCGCCATATCGTGGTGCTGTCGTCGGACGGCCTGTGCATGGCCCGCTACGACACGTCCCCCGACACCGCCGACCGCCTCGCCGCCATCGGTTCGGGGCTGCAGAGCCTGTCCGTGGCGGTGGCCTCCGAATTCCCGCACAGCGACGGCCGGATGAGGATGGTCGTCATCGAGGTCAGCGGCGGTTTCATGTACCTGATGGCCGCCGGCGCCGGGGCACACCTGGCGGTGCTGGCCGACGAGGGCGTCGACGCGGGGCTCGTCGGACAGTGCATGCGCGACCTGGTGGCACGGATAGGCGCCCATCTCACCAGCCCGCCGCGCACCGACGGACAGATGGCGTGAGCGAATCCGATCAGGACTGGGACGAGGGCGCTCCTGAGCGGTTGTACGTGATCACCGGCGGCCGGGCCGGCGACGAGGAGCAGGTCCGGCTCGACCTCGTCACGCTGATCGTCTCCCTGGAGGAGTCGCAGCCCGGTATGCAGCCGGAGCACGCCGCCATCCTCCGGGTCTGCCGGTCGCCGCTGTCCGTGGCCGAGATCTCCGCGCACCTGGGGCTGCCCGCCAGTGTCATCGGCGTGCTCCTCACCGACCTCCTGGCCGAAGGGCGGGTAGAGGCCCGTGCGCCGGCCGCGAAACTCCCCGACATAGCACTGATTGAGGCGGTTATCGATGGTCTCCAGAAGCTCTGACACCGTCACGGAGCCTCGGCACGAGGACCAGCTGCCGTCCTCGGCCTCCTCGGCGGTCAAGATCGTGATCGTGGGCGGGTTCGGCGTCGGCAAGACCACTCTCGTCCGTTCGGTGAGCGAGATCAGACCGCTGACGACCGAAGAGACGATGACGGAGGCGAGCACCGGCGTCGACGACGTCTCGGGGGTGGAGCGCAAGACCGCGACCACCGTGGCCATGGACTTCGGCCGGATCAGCCTCAACGAGGAGCTGGTCCTCTACCTCTTCGGCACACCCGGCCAGCAGCGGTTCTGGTTCCTGTGGAACGGCCTGTTCGAAGGAGCGCTCGGTGCCGTCGTCCTGGTCGACACCCGGCGCCTCGAAGTCAGCTTCGATGTGATCGGCCGCCTGGAGGAGGCCGAGGTGCCCTTCGTGGTCGCCGTCAACGCCTTCCCCGACGCGAGTTCGTACCCCGTCGAGGAGCTGCGCGGTGCGCTGGACCTGCCGGAGCAGGTGCCGATCGTGGTGTGCGACGCCCGCCAGCGGTCGTCGAGCCGGGACGTCCTGATCACACTGATGCGCTACCTGCGCTCCTTCGTCCACACTTCGGAGCCCCAGTGACCGCCAACCACACCGAGCACGGCACCACCGCTCACCTCGCCCCGCCACCGGGATGCCCGGCGCACGGCCGTGCCCCCGAGGCACTGCTCCGGCTGCACGACGCCGATGTCCAGGCCGACCTCGCCGGTGCGCACGAGAACCTGCGCGCCCAGTACGGCCCGGTGGCACCGGTACTGGTACACGGCGACCTCCCGGCCTGGCTGGTCCTCGGGCACCGCGAGAACCTGGAGATCCTGCGCACCCCGAGCGTCTACTCCCGCGACTCCCGTCACTGGCGGGCCATGGCCGAGGGGAGGGTGCCCGCCGATCACCCGCTGGCGCCGATCACGTT
Source organism: Streptomyces sp. NPDC002446 (assembly GCF_053595675.1). Classification (NCBI taxonomy): domain Bacteria; kingdom Bacillati; phylum Actinomycetota; class Actinomycetes; order Kitasatosporales; family Streptomycetaceae; genus Streptomyces; species Streptomyces sp. NPDC002446. Next base: position 26,425 of record NZ_JBSFYC010000004.1, read on the forward strand.
CTGGCAGCCGCTGTGCGTCTTCGTCGACGGCGAGGAGCACAAGCGGCTGCGCGGCGCGGTCACCGACAGCCTGGGGAGCTTCGAGTCGCGCGGCATCCGGCGCCATGTCACCCGCTTCACCCATCAGCTGGTCGACGGGTTCGCCGCCACCGGACGGGCCGATCTGGTGGGCCAGTTCGCCGCCGAGCTCCCGCTGCTCGTCATGACGCAGCTGTTCGGCATGCCGGAGGAGCACGGACCGAGCCTGGTGTCCGCCGTCCAGGACGTGCTCAACGGTACGCAGACCGCCGTGGCCAGCAACGACTTCATCACCCGGACCCTCCAGCAGCTGGTCGAGCGCAAGCGTGCGCACCCCGGCCACGACTTCCCGTCCAAGCTGATCGAGCACCCCGCGGGCCTCAGCGACGACGAGGTCCGCGAACACCTGCGGCTCATCCTCACCGCGGCGAACGAGACCACCGTCAATCTGATCGCCAACGCGCTGCGCATGGTGCTCACCGACCCCCGCTTCCGTGCCCACCTCACCGGCGGGCATATGACTCTGCCGGACGCGCTGGAGCAGGTCATGTGGGACGAGCCGCCGATGATGACGCTGCTGGGGCGCTGGGCGACCAGTGACACACAGCTGGGCGAACAGGCCATCAGGGCGGGGGACATGCTGCTGCTCGGCCTGCGGGCGGCGAACGCGGACCCCGCGATCCGCCCCGATCTGTCGGCACCCGTCCACGGCAACCGCTCCCACCTGGCCTTCAGCGGTGGTCCGCACGAGTGCCCGGGTCAGCACATGGGAAGGGCGATCGCCGACACGGCGATCGACACGCTGCTCACCCGGCTGCCGGACCTCCAACTGGCCGTGCCCGCACACGAACTGGAGTGGTCCTCCTCGCTGATGTACCGCCACCTCACTGCGCTGCCGGTGCAGTTCACGCCGGACCGCCGATAGCCGCGCGCCTACCTTCCGCGATGCCCCGTGAGCGGGCGCCTCGTCGGACACCCCCGCCCGGGTGCCCGACGAACCCCGCTCATGGGGCATTTGGCATGTGTGGAGGGAAGAGCCGTGGTCGATGGTGACCATAATTACGCCATGGTTTGACGCCAAACTTGTCTTGAAGCGATGTCATAGTGGGCAGTGATGCCGCAGAGCACAGATGGGGCATATGAGCAAGACGGCTCGCCGAGGCTCCCGTAAAGGAAGGCATCACGTGCCCTGGCCGCACATAGCGCACCTGATCCAGGTCTGCGGACCTCCCCCGGCGTTGCCCCCGAGCTCATCCGACGAGTTATGCGCGGCGGATGCGGCGCCGCGCACCGACGGCCCCGTACGCCGGCCCCAAGGGTGTCGCGCGGGCTCGAACTGACCCCGCCCGTGGCCCGGAAGCACCCGGTCCACGCCCCCGGGCCCCGGCGGACACCGCCCCACGGCCGCTCGGAACCCGTCTGCCCCCGCATCGCTCCGGCGCACCGGACGCCACGTCCCCGGCGCTCCGCTGCCCCCCCCGCATGAGCCCATTCCCCCCGTGTGGAGCTTTGATGAACACCAGCATGCCCGTCGCCGCCACCTGGCACGGCACCTCCGCCCCCACCCCGCAGGGCGCCTCCCTGCCGGCCCTCCTCGCCCGCCGGACGGCGCTCACCCCCAGGAGCCCCGCCGTACGGGACGGCGAACGGACCTACTCCTACTGGGATCTGGACCAGTGGTCGCAGTCCGTTTCCAGGGCGCTGCACGACCGGGGCATACGCAGAGGCGAGGCCGTCGCCGTCCTGGGCGCACGGTCCTGGGAAGCGACGGCCACCATGGCCGGCATCCTGAAGGCGGGCGCGGTCTGCGTCCCCGTGGACGCCCACCACCCCTCGGCCCGGTCGGCCCAGATGCTCGCCGACGCCCACGCACGGCTGGCCGTCGTCCTCCCCGGGCACGACTCCGCGGTGCCCGCGGACGGCGGACCGGCCGAGTGGGTCGACTTCGACACCCTGATGCAGACCCGCCCCGGCCCCTTGGGGGACAGCCCGACCGCCGTGGAGCGCGGTCCCGAGGACAGCGCCTACATCCTGTTCACCTCCGGGACGACCGGCCGCCCCAAGCCCGTGGTGTTCCCGCACCGCGCCGTGGCCCGGCTCGCCGCCGGGGCGAACCCCTGGTGCGCGGGACCGGGCAAGCGCGTACTGCAGACCTTCGGCCTCTCCTTCGACGGCGCCCTCTTCGAGACCTGGGCCACCCTGATCAACGGCGGCTGCCTCGTCGTGGCCGAGAGGGACGTACTGCTGGACACCGACCGGCTGCAGTCGCTGATCCGCAGGGAGGGCATCACCCACGCCTTTCTGACCACCAGTCTGTTCCACCACGCGGTACGCACCCGCCCCGCGATCTTCGGCTCCCTGGACATGGTGCTGATCGGCGGCGAAGCCATGAACCCCGGTCTGACGGCGGCGGTGTGCGCGGCCGGGCGCCCCCGCCACCTCATCAACGGCTACGGCCCGACCGAGGGCGGCATCATGGTCACGGCCCACGACGTCGACCACGTGGCGCCCGGCGCTTCCGCCATCCCGATCGGGCGGCCGGTGGCCAACAGCAGCTGCACCCTGCTGCGCGCCGACGGCAGTCCGGCCGGCTTCGACGAGGAAGCGGAGATCTACATCGGCGGGGAGGGCCTGGCCCTGGAGTACCTCGACCGGCCCGCCGAAACCGCCCGCGCCTTCGTCACCCGGCACACCCCCTCGGGCGAGACCGTCCGCCTCTACCGCAGCGGCGATCTGGGGCGCCGGCGCCCCGACGGCACGCTCGAATTCCTGGGCCGGGCCGACCGGCAGGTCAAGATCCGCGGCTTCCGGGTCGAACTGGAGGCGGTGGAGGCCCTGTTGCGCCGGCACCCCGACGTCGCCGAGGCCGCGGTGCTGGTCAGCGACCACGACGGCATAGGCAAGGGGCTCACCGCCTTCGTCACCCCGGCGCACCCCGACGCCGTCCCGGACCCGGCGGCACTGCGCACCTACCTGTCGGACCACCTGCCCCCGCATGCGCTGCCCGCCCCCATCACCCCCCGGCAGCAGCTGCCCCTCACGGCCAACGGGAAGATCGATTACGGGGCGCTGGGCGCCCCCGCGCCGGCCGGCACCCTCCCGCGCGCAGCCGGTACCGAGGCCGCCGCCCACGGTGGCGACGCCGTCGCGGAGATCTGGGCCGAGGTGCTCGGCGCACCGGTGTCCGACGCCACCGACTTCTTCGCCGCGGGCGGCAACTCGCTGCTGGCGGCCCACACGGTCACCCGCACCCTCGCCGCCCTCGGCCTCCCGGCGAGCGGCTTCGCGCCACTGCTCCAGCGCCTGCTCGCCACCCCCACCCTCGCCGCGTTCCGCTCGGCGGCCCGCTGCTCGTCCGCCGCCCAGGACGACCGCACGGAGCCGGACTACGAGGCCGAAGCCCGCCTGGAGCCGCTGCCGCCCGTCGCCGCGGCCCCGTCACCCCGGCCGACCCGGGCCCGCCACATCCTGCTCACCGGCGCCACCGGCTTCGTCGGCACCTTCCTGCTCGAACGGCTGCTGAGGGACACCGACGCCACCGTCCACTGCCCCGTGCGCGAGAGGGACCAGACGCGGGCGATGCGCCGGATACACGAGGCGATGGCCCGCTACGGCCTCCGGCTCACCGCCCCCGGCCGGGTCCGTGCCATACCGGCCGACCTGGGCCGTCCCGCACTGGACATGCCCGCCGCCACCTTCGACCGGCTCGCGGACACCGTCGACCTGATCGTGCACAACGCGGCACACGTCAACTTCCTCTACCCCTACCGCCAGTTGCGGGCCTCGAACGTGGCGGCGGTCCGCACCCTCGTCCAGCTGGCGGCCCCGCGACGCATCCCCTTCCACTACGTCTCCACCACGGCCGTGTTCGCCGGATGCGGTGTCGGCGGCGTACGGCACGTCGACGAGAGCAGCCCGCTCAGCCACCCCGAGCTGCTCAGCATGGGCTACCCCGAGACCAAGTGGGTGGCCGAGCGGATGCTCGGCCACGCCGCCGGCGCCGGGCTGCCGGTCACCATCCACCGCCCCTACGAGATCACCGGTCACAGCCGTACCGGCGCCTGGAACACCACCAGCGCCATCTGCGCCGTCTTCGACGCCATCGTGCGGATGGGACTGGCGCCCGCGGTGCCGCTCCCGCTGGATCTCGTCCCCGTGGACGCCGTCACCGACGCCATCGTCGGCATCGCCACCCGGCTCCCGCACCTCGGCGGCGTGGTCCATCTGACCAACCCCCGGCCGGGGAACCTCGGCGACATGGTCGACCGGATGCGCTCCGCCGGGCACCGCATCGACGAGGTCGGCTACAAGGAGTGGACCGACGCCCTCGCCGAGCACGTCCGGGCCCACCCCACCGCGCCCATAGCGCCGTTCACCCCGCTCTTCCTCACCCAGGCCAAGCAGGCCGGCTTCAGCGTCAAGGAGATGTACTTCGACACCGTCTTCCCCGAGGTGCGGCGCACCCGCACGGACGAGGTGTGGCCCGCGTGGCGCGCCTCCTGCCCGCCGGTGGACGACGCGCTGCTGGACCGCTACCTCACCTCCCTCACCCGCGACGGCCTGCTCCTCGGCCGCCCCTGACGCCTCCGCACCCGGGACCGGCCCTCCCCGTACGCGGGCGGGCGGCCGGTCACGTGGTGAGGCCGTTACGCGACGACGTCCCGTGGCGGCTTGCCGGCCAGGTGGTCCGCGACGTTCTGCACGGCGGCCAGGGCGATGCGGACCAGCGTTTCGCGGGTGACGCCCGCGACATGCGGGGAGAGGACGACGTTCGGGGCCTTGAGCAGACGCAGCGCCGCCGTGGGCGGTTCGGGGTCGAAGACGTCGATGCCGGCGCCGGCCAGGGCACCGGAGGCGAGGGCGTCCGCCAGGGCGTCCTGGTCGATGAGGGCGCCGCGCGCGGTGTTGATGACGAACGCGGTGGGCTTGAGCAGCGCGAGGCGCGCGGCGTCCAGCAGGTGGCGGGTCTCGTCGGTGAGCGGCGCGTGCAGGGTGACGTAGTCGGACGTGCGCAGCAGTTCGTCCAGGCCCAGATGGCGGGCGCCGCCGAGCCGGGCCTCGGTCTCCGGGTCGACCGGCTTCCGGCCGGTGTAGACGACGGTCATGTCGAACGCGACGGCGCGGCGCGCCACTTCCCGGCCGATCCGGCCCAGGCCGATGATGCCGAGGACCTTGCCGGACAGTTCGGTGAGGGACTGCCGTAGGCGCGGCAGCGCCCAGTCGGCCTCGGTCAGCGCGGTGTGGGCCGGGACGAGTTGCTTGGCGAGGGCGAGCATCAGGGCGAAGGTCTGCTCGGCGACGTTCTGCCGCTCCGCGCCGCTGGAGCCGATGGTGCAGACCGTGACGCCCCGGTCGCGGGCGGCGGCCAGGTCGACGTAGTCGAAGCCGTGGCTGGCGCACTGGACGAGCTCCAGGTCCGGTGCGGCGGCGAGGTGTTCGGCGGTGACCGGGCCCAGGCCGGTGACGATGACGTGGGCCCCGCGCAGCGCTTCGGGGTCCTCGTCGGCCGTCTCGACGACGGTGACGCGGGCCTGTCCGGGGAAGACCGCGGCGAGGGCGGTGCCGGCGGCGCGTCCGCCCACGTGCGGCGAGACGACGGCAAGGACGTTCTTCGTGGCCGGGGCGGTGGCTTTGGCGGTCATCGGGCTTCCTCGATGAGGTCGTCGGCGGTCGGTGTGGTGGGGCGGGAGTGGCCGGACAGGGCCAGGGTGAGGTCGAACTCGGCGAGCAGACAGCGGATGACGTGCTCGACGCCCGCCTGGCCGTCCAGCCCGAGCCCATAGGCGTAGGGGCGTCCCACCAGCACCGATCGCGCGCCCAGCGCGAGGGCCTTGAAGATGTCGTCGCCGGTGCGGATACCGCTGTCGAAGAGCACGGTGAGCCGGTCGCCGGCCGCCGCGGCGACCCGGGGCAGCGCGTCCGCGGCGGCGACGGAGCCCGCCACCTGGCGCCCGCCGTGGTTGGAGACGACCACCCCGTCCACGCCGGCCTCGGCGGCACGCAGCGCGTCGTCCGGGTGCAGGATGCCCTTCAGCACGATCGGGCCGTCCCAGTTCTCGCGCAGGAACGCCAGGTCGGGCCAGGTCTTGGCGGGGTCGGCGAACATCCCCACGAAGTGCTTCACGGCCGCGTTCGGGTCCTCGTGCACCGGCTTGGCCAGCCCCGCCCGGAACGCGGGGTCGCTGAAGTAGTTGGCGGTGCCCACGCCGTGCAGGAACGGCAGATAGGCCTGGTCGAGATCGCGCGGGCGCCAGGCGAGCAGCGGAGTGTCGAGGGTGACGAACAGCACGCGGTAGCCGGCCGCCCCGGCCCTGGTCAGAAAGCTCCTGGTGACCTCGCGGTCCTTCGCCCAGTACAGCTGGAACCACCGTTCACCGTCCCCCATCGCCTCGGCGACCTGCTCCATGGGCGTGCTGGACGCGGAGGACAGGATGTAGGGAACACCCTGCGCCGCGGCGGCCCGCGCGGCGGCGCGCTCGGCGTCCGGATGCATGATCGACAGGACGCCGACCGGTGCCAGCGCGAGCGGCGCGGGCAGCGGCCGCCCCAACACCTCGACGGACAGGTCGCGTTGGTGCACATCGCGGAGCATCCGCGGGACGATCCGCCGGCGGGCCAGCGCGGCCCGGTTGGCGTCGGCGGTGCTGCCGGTGCCCGCACTGCCCGCCACATAGCCGACCGGACCGGGGCCCAGCCGCTGCTCGGTGAGCTCCTCCAGCCGGGTCAGATCGGTGGGCAGCCGTGGCACGGTGCCCGTCATGCCGTCGAGATAGATCTCGTACTGGAAGTCCGCCCAGTGCTTCGCCATCCGTACGTCCCGCCTCTCGTCGCTGAGACCGCGTGCTCCACCGAGATCCTGGCGACCGTGACCCCGTTCGTCCACCGTGCGGCACATCCGGCACACAAGACCCGGCATTCGGCATACAAGACCCGGCAGGGACGCCAACAGGCGGACCCTCGGACGGCCTTCGCAGCCGGGCGCGCGGCCGGCCCTACGCACGGACGGCCCTACGCGCGGTCGCGGGAGAGCGCCGGAAGGTGCATCCGCTGTGCGATGTCGTCGTCGAAGTCCGCGCAGAAGGCACCGAGGACGTCTTCGAGGTGCTCCATGGAGCGGGCGGCGTACAGGACGGGCTGGTAGCCGGAGATGCGGTACGGGGTGGCGGCCGCGGCGCGGACGGTCAGCTCACGGACCTCGCGGCGGTCATGGGCGCCGATCTCGCCGAAGGACGACAGCAGGGCCGCGCCGAAGGCCTTGGGGGTGCCGGACTCGGTGATCAGCCCGTACTCCAGGGTGAACCAGTACACCCGGCTGAGGACGTCGAGGGCCTCCTCGTCACGGACCCGGTTGGCGGCCTGCCCGATGAGCCGGTAGAGGCGGGCGACGCGGGGGTCCGACAGATGGATGCCGTGTCCGAACACATCGTGCAGCACATCGGGTTCGGGGGTGTAGAGCGGGACCGCGGGGTGCCGGACGAACTGCACGGCGTGGAAGTAGCCGTGCTCCATCGCCCCCAGGAACCGCTCGTTGGGCACCACCCCGCCGGCCAGGGTGAAGGCGAACCCCGTGCGGGGTGTGAGGCAGGCGCTGACCTCCGCGTGCTGCGGGATCCGCTCGGCGGGGATGGCGGCGTCCTCACCGGCGTCGAGCACCGTGCGGCACGCATGGGCGCGGTGCGCCGGGCCGAGTGCCTCGTGCACCACGCGCCAGGTGCGGTGCTCCGCCTCGGTGTAGGCCACGGGCGCGTACGGCGCGCCGACGGGGTGTCCTTCGGCCGGGGCGGCCAGCGCGGCGCGCCGCCGCAGATAGGCCGGGTCGCTGCGGCCGGGGTGCTGGGCCGGTCCGCCCAGCCGGCCGTCGGCGGAGATGGGGGTGTGATTCCGCGCAGTGCTCATGGCTGTGACATTCCCTGTCCGACCAAGTTTCCCACGAGCGGTGGAAAGGTGCATCCGCGGCCAGAGCGAGCGAAGCGGCGAGAACGGGCAATACGGCGGGAAAGGGGAGCGTACCGGAAAGCTCCGTGGGTGAACGGCGTTCAGAGACCCGGCCAATGCCTCACTTTCATATCGTTAGGGCTTCGATTCTTGACGGTGGGGCGGAGGGTGACGTTCACTTCAGCCGTTCTTGGGCCGGGTCAGGCGGCCCCATGGGAGGTACCGAAAAAATGAATGCAATAATGCGGCGCGCCCTCACCGGCGCAATAGCGATTTCGCTGGCAGCACCGTTGGCGGCCTGTGGGAAGGAACAGCAGGAGGCCGGTGCGGGCAAGGACGCGATAGGCCTGCTCCTCCCGGAGAACACAGCGTCCCGATACGAGAAGTTCGACCGCCGCATCATTACGTCCCGGGTAGCCTCGCTCTGCCTTGAATGCAAGGTCGAATACGGCAATGCCGAGCAGGACGTCAACACCCAGCAGAGGCAGTTCGAGGCCCTGGTGAAGAAGGGCGTCAAGGTCATCATTCTGGACCCGGTCGACTCCCAGGCGGCCAAGAGCTGGGTGAACTCGGCGGCCAAGAAGGGCGTCCAGGTCGTCGCGTACGACCGGCTCGCCGAGGGCGACGTCGCGGCCTACGTGTCCTACGACAACGAGAAGATCGGCCAGCTCCAGGGCCAGGCGCTGCTCGCCGCCCTCGGCTCCCGGGCGTCCTCCGCCGACATCGTCATGATGAACGGCTCGCCCACCGACCCGAACGCGCCGTCCTACAAGAAGGGCGCCCACGCCGTCCTCGACGGCAAGGTCAACAAGGTCGTCTACGAGAAGGACATCCCCGAATGGTCCGCCGTGACGGCCAAGGAGAAGATGACCGATGTCATCAGCGCCCATGGCGCGCAGGGATTCGATGCCGTCTACTCGGCCAATGACGGTATGGCGGGCGGTATCGCCACGGCACTCAAGTCGGCCGGCATCAAGGGCATGCCGCTCGGCGGCCAGGACGCCGAACTCCCCGCGCTCCAGCGGCTGATCGCCGGAACCCAGTCCTTCACCATTTACAAGGAAGTCCGGCCGGAGGCCGAAACCGCCGCCGAAATCGCCTTCCGTCTGCTGCGCGGGAAGAGCATCCAGTCGTTGACGACCACGACCGCCGGTAACAAGAGCAAGTCCGGCATCCCCGCCCGGCTGTTCAAGGCGAAGATCGTCACCAAGAAGAATGTGAAGGACACCGTCGTCCGCGACGGCGTCGTCCGGACCGACCTGCTCTGCACCGACCTCGCCGACGCCTGCAAGTCGCTGGGCCTGGAGTGACCGTGCCTCGGCCGGTCCTCGGCTAGACACCCGCGAGACGGCCGCCTCCGCGCACAAGAGCGGAGGCGGCCGTCCGCTGTCCGGTCGTCCGCTGTCCGGCCGCCCACTGTCCGGCCGTCCGCAGTCCGGCCGCCCGTCCCCTCGCGCGCCGGCTCACACAGCCCGGACCGGCTGCCCGAGCCAGTCGTATGCCGCCCGTGCGGTGAACTCCGACTGACCGCCCTTGAACAGCAGCCCGGCGCGCGCGAAGGCCGGGTCGTCGGCGGTGGCGGCGACATAAGGGACGGCGATGCACCGCATCCCCGCCCGGTGCGCCGCGAGCGCACCGGGCGCCGCGTCCTCCAGCACCACACAGTCCGCCGGATCGACACCGAGCCGGCGCGCGGCCTCCAGGAACACATCCGGCGCGGGCTTGCCGTGCGCCACCTCCTCGGCCGACACCAGCGTGGTCAGCAGCGCATCCAGGCCGGTGCCGGCCAGCACCGCCTCGATCGCGGCCCGCGACGAACCGGACGCCACCGCCATCGGATGCCCGTCCGCCGAGAGTCGCTCCACGAACGCGCGCATCTCGGGGAAGACCTCGGTGTGCGCCCGCGCCAGCTCCAGATAGGCGCGGTTCTTCCCGGCCAGCAGCTCCTCGACCGGCGCGTCGATCCCGAACTCCCGGCTGAGGATCTCCAGGGTCTCGCGGGTGCCGATGCCGATGAAACGCGCGTGGTGCTCCCAGCGGAAGTCGGCCACGCCGTAGCCGGCCAGCAGCCGGCGTCCCGCCTCGTAGTAGTTCGGCTCGCTGTCCACCAGCGTGCCGTCGAGATCGAAGATCACCGGAGTGCGCGGGACGGGTGTGGCGGGCGTGACCTGGGAGGTGGGGGAGGCGCTCATGGCCCCCAGCATGCCAAGCCGCGCCGGCGCCCTGGGCGCGGCGCCCCGGCATCCCCGGCTCAGCGCTGCTGCTTCGCGGTCCCGCCCACCGCTTCGACCAGCGGCAGCATCCGGTGCGGCACCCGCTCGCGCAGCGCCATCTCCGTACGGGTACGGACCACGCCCGGCAGGCTGATCAGCCGCTGGATGACGTCCTCCAGATGCGCCGCGTCCCGTGCCACGACCCGGGCCAGCAGATCCCCGCCGCCGGTCGTCGAGAACGCCTCGATGATCTGCGGCACGTCCGCCAGCGCGGCGGCGACCTCCTCCAGGTGCCCCTGGGTGACCTCGATGTGGATGAAGGCGAGCAGGGGGTGGCCCAGCGCGGCGGGGGAGAGCCGGGGGCCGTACGCGGTGATCACACCGTCCCGTTCGAGCCGGTCCAGCCGCGCCTGGACGGTGCCCCGGGCGATTCCGAGCAACCGCGCGTACTCCCGCACGCTGGTGCGCGGCTGCTCCAGCAGCAGCCGGAGGATCCTGGCGTCCAGGGCGTCCACGGGCATGGTCCAACGGCCCCCTCACGGTCGGCGAAGTCTTGTTGCGACTGTACCAATGGCCCAGTGATCACGGCGTCGGTTGAGCCAGCTGCCCTCCCGATGCTTATCTCTTCAACTGATGGCGTTGCAGGGCTGCGCCCGACCGGCAAGGGAGCCGGTCCGGACCCCCGCAGCGCCTTTGTCTTGCCTGCCGGATCAGAAGGGGGCGGTCTCCGCACGTGAAGAGGATCTTTGTGGCACCGGACCCGGGCCGGCTGCGCCTGCGCACGTCGCTGCGGGCCGTCCTGGGGGTCGCGCTCGCCGTCACCGCCGCCGAACTGGCCGGGCTCCCGCTGCCGGCCTCGATCCTCGGCGGCCTCGCGGCGCTGCTCGCCCTCTTCACCGTCGGTGACCCGACCGTCCGCGGCCAGGCCGGCACCACCGCCCTGCTGCCCGTCGTCGGCCTGCCCGTCCTCGCCCTCGCCACCACCCTGCACGGGCTGCCGGTCGCCCGCGACGCGGTCTTCCTCCTCGTCGTCTTCTGCGGGGTCTACGCCCGCCGCTGGGGGCCGCGCGGCCAGGCGCTGGGGATCTTCGCGTTCATGATGATGTTCGCGACGCAGTTTCTGCACGCCGTCCCGGCCCAGCTTCCGCAGCTGGCCACGGCGGTGGCGCTGGCGCTCGCCGCGAGCAGTACGGTCCGCTTCGGCGTCTGGTGCCTGGAGCGGCGCACCCCGCCGCCGGCCGCCCCCGCGCCGCTCGCCCGCCGCGGCCTCGCCCGCCCCACCACCCGCCTCGCCGTCCAGAACACCGTCGCCTGCGCGCTCGCCCTCGCGGTCGGCCAGGCACTCTCCAGCGACCGCTGGTACTGGGCCGTGGGCACCGCCTGGTGGATCTTCGTCAACACCTCCTCCCGGGGCGAGACGCTGGTCCGCGGCTTCCGCCGGGTGGTGGGCACCGTCGTCGGCATCGCGGCCGGCCTGCTCGTCGCCGTCCCGCTGCACGGCGCCCCCGCCCCCTCCGTCGCCCTGGTGGCCGTCTGCGTCTTCGGCATCTTCTACACGGCGGGCCCCTCGTACAGCTGGATGATGTTCTTCGTCACCGTCATGGCCGGGCTGCTCTACGGCCTGCTGGGCGTGCTGCACCCCGGACTCCTCGCGCTGCGCTTCGGGCAGACCGCCGTGGGCGCGCTGGGTGCGGCGCTGGCCGTCGCGCTCGTCCTGCCGGTCACCACGCACGCCGCCACCGATGCCTGGATCCAGCGCGCCGTGCACTGCGTACGCGACTGCACCGCTGCCTCCGCCCGGCGGCTCGCCGGCGACCTGCACGCCGACCCGTCCCCGCACGTCGCCGAGCTCGAACTGCTGCTGGGCCGGGTCCGGCTCTCGCTCGCCCCGCTGCTGCATCCGCTGAGCCCGCTGCGGCACCGCAAGGCCCGTGCCCGCCAGGTCATGACCCATCTGGACGACTGCGCCGCGCAGGTCCGGGGTCTGGCCGAGGTGGCCGCCGACCCGGCTGCCTCGCACGACGCCCGGCTGACCGCCGCCTGCCAGCGCGTCGAGGCCGTGGTCGGCACCCTCTTCGCACCCGGCGCCGAGCCCGCCGCCACGTCCGAGACCCCCACCACCGCCCCGCCTCACCACCCCGGCGCCGAACGCGCCCTGGCCCACCTGCACAGCCTGGAGTCCGCCCTCACCGCCCTCGCCCACCCGGTACGCAGCTCACCTCGGGCGCCGTTCGCGGCGTCCTGAGGCCGGGCTGTTTGCCGCGTCCTGAGGCCGGGCTGTTCGCGGCATCGTGAGGCCGGGCTGTACGCCGCGTCCTGGGGCCGGGGCGTCCGGGCTGTTCGGGCTGTTCGGGTCGTTCGGGCCGTCCTGTCCGTCCGGGGCGTTCGGGCTGTTCGGGCCATCCGGGCCGTCCGGGCCGTCCCGGCCGTCCGGACCATCCGGGCCGTCCGGACCATCCGGGCCGTCCGCGCCGTCCGTCCCGTCCGTGCTGTTCGGGCCGTCCGGGCGGCCTCAGGATGCGCCCGGGCCGCTGGGCAGCATCCCGCCGATCCCGCCGTGCCGCACCGGAATAACCTCCCCCCACCCCCACGTTGTGGCCCCGCAGGGGGCGCTCGTATCCCCTACGGGATGTGTTCGCCCGCCCCCTAAGGCCCCGAAGGCCCCTAACGCCCCCAAGGCCCCTAAGCCCACCCCCCGATCCCCGCCTTCGCCCCTTGTGCCCCGGCCGTGCCTGTTAGCGTCGCCGGAGCACCTCAACGGGCAGGCGGACGAAGGGCGGACCAGTGGGGAAGAGCGATCGTGGCCGACGCGCGTACATAGGGTCCTTCACGGCTGCCGGCGGCCGCGGCATCACCACCGCGACCGTCGACCCGGCAAGCGGCGCACTCACCCCGCTGCACTCCACCGACGCCGTCGCCAACCCCTCCTACCTGGCCCCGAGCCCCGACGGCCGGCACCTCTACGCGGTCAGCGAGACCCCCGACGGCGCCGCGGCCGCCTTCGCCCTCACACCCGAGGGGCCCCGCCTGCTCGCGCCCGCCGTCCCGGTGGACGGCGCCGACCCGACCCATCTCTCCCTGGCCGGCGGCCATCTCGTCGCCGCCAACTACAGCTCCGGCAGCGTCAGTACGCTCCCCGTACGGGCCGACGGCTCGCTCGGCGGCCCGGCCACGGTGCTCGCCCACCGGGGCAGCGGCCCGCGCGCCGACCGCCAGGAGGGCCCGCATGCGCACGCCGTCCTGCCGGCTCCCGGCGGGCGCCGGCTGCTCAGCGTCGACCTGGGCACCGACTCGGTCCGGGTCTGCGCGCTCGGCGCCGACGGGGCGCTGACCGTACGCGAGGAGGTACGGCTGAGGCCCGGGAGCGGCCCGCGCCACCTCGCCTTCCACCCGCGTGGTGACCACGCCTATGTCATCAACGAACTCGATCCGACGGTGACGGTCTGCCGATGGGACGCCGCCGGAGGCACCCTGACGCCCCTGGGGGAGACCCGCCTGCTCCCGGACACGGTCGCGACCGACGGCACCTTCCCTTCCGCGCTCGTGCTCTCCCGTGACGGCCGGTTCGCCTGGGCCGCCAACCGGGGCCACAACAGCCTCTCCGTCCTCTCCCTGGACGCCTCCGGCGACACCGCGACCCTCGTCACCACCGTCGACTGCGGCGGCGACTGGCCGCGCGATCTGGCGCTCGCCCCCGACGGCCGGCACCTCTACGCCGCCAACGAGCGCTCCGGTGACGTCACCTGGTTCTCCCTCGACCCGGAGACGGGCATCCCGGCCCGCGGCGGCGCGATCGAGGCACCGGCCGCCTCCTGCGTCGTCTTCGTCTGACCGGTCCGGCCCGGGAGCGTTGGCGTGCCGCTGACTGAGGCAGACGTCCCGAGCGGCCGCCAACGCCCACGCAGAGGCCCTGTGGGCCTCTCTCGCGGGCGTACGGCCGCCCGCCTGCGAGGAGCGCGGCCGCTGTGCTCCCGGGCCGTCTGACGCGCATCTGCGCCGCTCGGACGCGAACGGGCCGCCCGACGCCTTCCGCACGCGGCCGTCCACCCACCGCCGTCCACCCAGTCCACCCACCGCCGTCCACCCAGTCCACCCACCGCTGTCCACCCAGTCCACCCGCCGACCACCGGGCAGCACCGTCCGGGCAACGCGAAGGGCCGCCCCGCGCACTGCGCGAAGGCGGCCCTCCGTTGGTGACTGCTGCCGCTGGCGATGCCTGCCCTAGCGGACCGGAGCCCCCGGTGCCTGCGTCGGCAGGGTGATGCCCACCGCCGCCGCGTAGTTCGAGAGCACCAGCCGGCCCACCGCGCCGTACGCGCCCAGCGCCTCGGCCGACGCGCAGCCCGCCTCCGCCGCGGCCGCCCCCACCAGGCCGTCGGCGATCTCCGGGCCGATCAGGTACGGAGCCAGCGCCAGCTGCTGCGAACCGGACTCGCGCAGCTGCTCGGCCGTACGGGAGATGGCGCCCTCCTGGTCCAGCGCGGCGGCCAGCACCGGTACCGCGAGCCGGGCCGAGAGCAGCATGCCGGTGATCCCGGCGGCCTGCACGGCCTCCTCACCGCCGACGGTGGCGAGGATGATGCCGTCCGCGGCCGTGGCGACCGTGAACAGCCGCGCGCGGTCGGCGCGTGCCAGACCGGCCTCGGAGAGCCGCACGTGCAGCGCCTCGGCGAGCAGCGGGTGCGGGCCCAGGACGTCGGTCAGCTCGGCGCCCGACCCGCTGTTCATCATGGCCTGGCGTATCCGGCGCAGCAGGGCGCTGTCCGGCCCGGCCAGCAGCGGAACGACCACCGCGGCGGGACCGGGGTCGGGACGGCCCTCGGCGTCGGCGCGGGCCTTCTGCTCGGCGGCGGCGTGCGCCAGTACGGCCTCCAGCGACGGGAACTCGTCGTCGCCGCCGTCCACGTAGCCGATCCGGGCGTCGAGGCCGGGGAGTTCGGAACGGGCGATGCTGGAGACCTCCTCCGCCAGGCTGCGCGCGGCGGAGTTCGGGGTGCCGGGCACGGCCAGCACCAGGGCGGGTGCGCCCTCGGGTGCGGCGAGCGGCTCCGGCTTGCGGTGGCGGCCGGACTGCCGCGCGCGCGGCATTCGTACAGGCAGGCCGGGTGCGGCTCCCGGGCTCGGGGGTGCGGCGTCAAAATCGTGCGAGCCAGGTGCGGGCCCAGTGGGGGAACTCATGGCGCCGCATGCTAACGCCTTGGACCACTCCCGCGCGGAGGGAGGGTTCGGTGCCGAGGTATCCGTCCCGTTTTATCCCGCGCGTCATGGTGGTGCTACCCCGGCGCAGGCCGTGTGATCTGCAACAACTTCACATCCGGGGGCAGCAGCAGGTGATCGTCGGCCAGTGCGGCGGCGATCGTCAGCGCCCCGTCGAGCGGGCTGCCCGCAGCGTCCGCGAGGCACGCGTCAGGCAGCCGTTCGGCGAGCGCCGAACGCAGCGGGGCCAGCAGTGGCTCACCGATGGCGAACAGCCCGCCGGTGCAGGCCAGCGCGCGTCCGGCGCCCGGCGGGCAGACCGCGGCCGCGGCGTCGGCGAGATGGCCCGCGGCGGTGCGCAGGATGCCGAGCGCCACCGCGTCGCGCTCCACGGCGCAGCCGGCGACGTCGGGGGCGAACGAGGCCAGTACGGCCGGCCGGTCGGGGCGCGGGTAGAGCGCGGCGGGCAGCCCGGTCACCGGCCCGAACACCGCTTCGGCGCGCGCCAGCAGGGCGGCCGAGCCGCCGGGCCGTCCGTCGTGGGCGCGCAGCGCGGCCTCCAGCCCGGCGCGGCCGATCCAGGCGCCGCTGCCGCAGTCGCCCAGCAGATGGCCCCAGCCGTCCGCCCGCCGCCAACCGCCCTCCGGGGTCAGGTCGGTGCCCAGGGCGATCACGCCGGTGCCCGCGGCGACCACGGCACCGGGCCGCTGCCCCAGCGCCCCCGCGTACGCGGTCACCGCGTCCGCCGCGAGCGCGAGACGCCGCACCCCGAACGCGGTGGCGAGCGCGGCGGGCAGCCGGGCGCGCAGCTCGTCGCCCAGCGACGCCATACCGGCCGCGCCCACGCACGCCGCCGCGAACCCGTCCGCACCGGTCCGACGCGCCAACTCCTGTGCGGCGGGCACCAGTTGGGACAGCAGATGCGCCGCGTCGATACCGGCGGGACCGGTGCGCACCGGCTCCTTCGAGGTGTACGTGGCCGACGGCCGCGCCTTTGCGTCGCCGGCGCGGGCCACGGCGATCCGCAGCCCCGAGCCGCCCGAGTCGACCCCGAGGACATGGACCCGGCCGGCCCCGGTCGCGGCCGGGCCGTGGCCGGCGGGCTCAGCCAAAGCCGCGGGCGTCCTGCTTGAGGGCGGTGTCGACGGTCAGGGCCGTGGCGACGACCAGGCTCAGCAGCGGGTCGGGCAGCTGGTGGTGGATCTGCAGGACGTAGTTGTCCGCGGTCGTGAACATCGTCTTGGCGAGGCCTTCCCAGGTCTTGGTGATCCGGGCGATCTCGGTGTCGGCGTGGTCCACGATCGCGAAGTTCCAGGCGCGCCAGTTCTCGGCCTTGATGGCGCCGATCTGCTGGCCGTTGACCATCATCGCGAAGTTGATCTTCCCGATGGCGTTCTGCTGCACGATCTCGCCGACCGGCGAACCGTCCGGGCGCTGCACGATCACCTTGGACTTGATGATCTTCGCGGGCCGGGTCAGCACCAGCTGCGGCTGGCCGTACGCATCCCGGATCTCCAGCTTGTGGGTCATGTACTGATCGAGGCTGGAGACGACCCGCAGCACCTTCTTGGCCGTGCTCTGGCCGACCTGGACGACCGTGCCGATGGTGTTGCCGTGCTGGTCGAAGACGCTGTACTCGTTGGTGACCTCGATGAGCTTGGCCTTCTGGTTGACCACCAGCACCGGCTCGGTGAACAGCGTGCCGCCGCCGGGCCCGGCGGGTGCCACGCCGGCCTGCTGCTGCACCTGCTGCTGCACGGCGCCGGCGTTCGCGCCCGGCTGCCCCGGCATCGGCTGCTGGCCGTAGGGCTGCTGCACCGGCTGGCCGGGCGCCTGCTGGCCCGGAGCCTGCTGGGGGAAGCCGGGGCCCTGCTGGCCGTACGGTGCGCCGCCCTGCTGCTGGCCCGCATACGGGGCATGGCCCGGCGCGGAGTGGCCGGGGGCCGAAGCCGGTGCGTGACCGGCGGCCTGCTGCTGCGGCGCGAACTGCTGAGGTATCGACTGCCCGCCCTGCTGGGCGGCGGGCTGGGCCGGGGCCGTGGAGCTGCCGGGAGCGGAGGCCGGCGCGGTACCGGCCGCCGCCTGCTGCCCCGGGTGGGTGTGCTCCGTCCACTGGGACCCGTCCCACCAGCGCAACTGGTGGGGGGTGCCCTGCGGGTCGGCGTACCAACCCGCAGGGATGTTCGCATTCGTCATGCCAGGCACACTATCGCCCGGGGTCAGGGCAGCTTCCAGTCGACGGGCTGTGCGCCCTGCCGGACCAGCAGGTCGTTCACCCGGCTGAAGGGCCGCGAGCCGAAGAAGCCCCGGTCGGCGGACATGGGGGAGGGGTGCGCGGACTCGACGGCGGGCAGCTCGCCCAGCAGCGGCCGGAGGTTGCGCGCATCGCGGCCCCACAGCACCGCCACCAGCGGGCGGCCGCGCGCCACCAGCGCCCGGATGGCCTGCTCGGTGACCTCCTCCCAGCCCTTGCCGCGGTGCGCGGCGGGCTTGCGGGGCGCGGTCGTCAGCGCTCTGTTCAGCAGCAGCACGCCCTGGCGCGTCCACGGGGTCAGATCGCCGTTCGAGGGCCTGGGCAGGCCGAGGTCGGAGTGCAGTTCGCGGAAGATGTTCTCCAGGCTCCCGGGCAGCGGGCGGACGTCCGGCGCCACCGAGAAGCTGAGCCCGACCGCATGCCCCGGTGTGGGGTAGGGGTCCTGTCCGACGATGAGCACCCGGACCTCGTCGAAGGGCTGTTGGAAGGCGCGTAGCACGTTGTTGCCGGCCGGCAGATAGGTCCGTCCCGCGGCGATCTCCGCCCGCAGGAAGTCGCCCATCGCGGCGATCCGGTCGGCTACGGGCTCAAGTGCCTTGGCCCAGCCTGGTTCGACGATGTCTTGGAGAGGTCGTGCAGCCACGGGATCACCCTACTGGCCGAGGGCCGCTCCCCTTCAATCGATGGCCTGGGCCCGCGCCCCGAGCGGGGGAACTCGCCGGCCGCCCGGCCGTGTTGTCCGTATCACGCCACGGCCGCCGCCCGTACGCACAGCACGTCCGGCAGATGGGCGGCGAGCTGCTGCCAGCTGTCGCCGTCGTCCGCGCTGGCGTAGAGCTCGCCGTTGCGATTGCCGAAGTACACCCCCGCGGGGTCGTTGTCGTCGACGGACAGCGCGTCCCTGAGCACCGTGCCGTAGTGGTCCTCCGGCGGCAGTCCCTCGCTCAGCGGCTCCCAGCTGCCGCCGGCGTCGGCCGTGCGGTAGACCCGGCAGCGGTGCTCGGCGGGCACCCGGTCGATGTCCGCGGTGATGGGGAAGAGGTAGGCGACATCGCCCCGGTGCGGATGCGCGGCCACCGCGAAGCCGAAGTCCGAGGGCAGGTCGTCGCCGATGTCCGTCCACTGCGCGCCGGCGTCGTCGCTGCGGTAGACGCCCCAGTGGTTCTGCAGATACAGGCGGTCGCGGTCCACCGGGTCCTGCGCGATCTTGTGGACGCACTGGCCGAACTCCGGGTGCTGGTCGGGCAGGAAGACCGCCTTGACGCCCTTGTTCGACGGTGCCCAGCTGGCGCCGCCGTCCAGGGTGCGGAAGACGCCGGCCGCGGAGACCGCGACGGTGACGGCAGCGGCGTCCCTCGGGTCGGTGATCACCGTATGGACCGCGAGTCCACCGCCGCCGGGCACCCATTTCTCACGGCTGGGGTGGTCCCACAGCGCCCGTACGAGCTCGAAGGTCTCGCCCCGGTCCTCGGAGCGGAACAGACCGCCGGGCTCGGTGCCCGCGTACACCACGTCCGGGGCGGCCGGGCCCGCGGGGTGCAGCTGCCACACCCGCTCCAGTGAAGTCCCGGTGTGATTCGGGTACTTGACCGCGGGGCGGGCGGGCTCCTGCCAGGTCTCGCCCAGGTCGTCGGAGTGGAACACCGACGGGCCCCAATGGGCGCTGTCGGCCCCGGCCAGCAGCCGGGGTGTGCTCCGGCGGGTGTCGATACCGAGGGAGTACACCGCCTGTGCGGGGAAATGGGGGCCGCTCACTTCCCAGTCGCCGTGCCGCCGGCGGCCGATGAAGAGTCCTTTGCGCGTGCCCACCGCGAGCAGTACGTCAGTCATTGCCACAGCACCTCCGGGACGCCGTTGTCTCAGACAGTGGCCAGTCTGCACCCGACCACTGACAACGGCGTCCCGGCGGATATCCGCGCAGGTCAGATGGCGCGGTGGTACGGCTGCGGCACCCGGATCGAGGCGCCCAGCTCGCGCGCGGCGTGCTGCGCGAAGCTGGGGGAGCGCAGCAGCTCGCGGCCCAGCAGCACGGCGTCGGCCTGACCGTCCGCGATGATCTTCTCGGCCTGCCGGGCCTCGGTGATCAGGCCCACGGCGCCCACCGCGAGACCGGTCTCCTTCCTGACCCGCTCGGCGAACGGCACCTGGTAGCCCGGCCCCGTGGTGATCTTCGCGTCCGGGGTGTTGCCGCCCGTGGAGGTGTCCAGCAGGTCGATGCCGTGCTGCTTGAGGTCGCGGGCGAAGCGCACGGTGTCGTCGGCGGTCCAGCCCTCGCGGTCGTCGCTGTCGTCCTCGGTCAGCCAGTCGGTCGCCGAGATCCGGAAGAAGACCGGCAGCTCGTCGGGCCAGACCTCGCGTACGGCGTCCACGACCTCCAGCGCGAAGCGCGTCCGGTTCTCGTAGGAGCCGCCGTACTCGTCGGTGCGCCGGTTGCTGAACGGCGAGAGGAACTGGTTGATCAGGTAGCCGTGGGCGCCGTGGATCTCGGCCACCTCGAAGCCGGCGTCCAGCGCCCGCCGGGCCGTCGCGCCGAACTGCGCGACGAGTTCGCGGATCTGCGCCACGGACAGCTCGGCGGGGGTCGCGAAGTCCTCGTCGAACGGCAGCGGGCTCGGGCCGACCGGCTCCCAGCCGTGTCGCTGACCGGGGAGGATCGGGCCGCCGCGGTTCACCCACGAACGCTCGGTGGAGGCCTTGCGGCCGGCGTGCGCGATCTGGATGCCCGCGACGGTCCCCTGCTCCTTGAGGAAGGCGGTGATGCGCCGGAAGCCCTCGGTCTGCGCGTCGTTCCAGAGCCCGAGGTCGTAGGGGCTGATCCGTCCCTCGGGGCTCACCGCGGTCGCCTCCGTGAGGATCAGGCCCGTTCCGCCCGCCGCCCGCGCGGCCAGGTGCTGGAAGTGCCAGTCGCCGGGCACGCCCTGGGCCGGGCCCTCGGGATCCGCGGAGTACTGGCACATGGGCGCCATCCAGAGGCGGTTCGGGACGGTCAGCGAGCGAAGGGTGAGGGGCTCGAACAGTGCGCTCACGGCAGGCTCCTGTGCGTGGAGAGGGGACGGGTCCCGGTTGGCCCCGCACTCATACGATAAGCGTCGTACTACGGTGGATGTCAAACTACGATGCTTCTCGTACAATGGCCGGGCGGAGGGAGCGCGCGGACCATGGGCGCGCCGACCGGGTGCCACGCGCCCTGCCGAGTCCCGCAGAGCCACTCAGGAGCCGTCATGCCGACCGATACGACGTCAACGGGCGCCACGCCGGGCTCCCGGTCGCTGGAGCACCCGGCCCGCGAGGACATCCGGCTGACCGACGTCCTGCACGCCCTCGCCGACCCGATGCGGCTGCGCATCGTCTGCACCCTCGCCGCCGCCGAGGACGAGCTGAACTGCGCGGACATCGAGCTCCCGGTGAGCAAGTCGACCTGCACCCACCACTACCGGGTGCTGCGCGAGAACGGTGTCATCCAGCAGCTCTACCGCGGCACCGCCAAGATGAACCGGCTGCGCGAGACCGACCTGGAAGCGCTCTTCCCCGGCCTGATCGACGGTGTGCTGCGGGCGGCGGACCTCCAGGCCCGCCGCCTCGGCGAGAAGTAGCCGGCCCGTCCGGCGGCGCGGGCCGGCCCGGTCAGCAGGTCACGCCCGCCGAGCGCGCCGCCTCCAACAGGCGCTCCCAGTCGGGGAGTTTGACCGTGCCGCGCCCCAGTCCCCGCCCCCACTCCGCCTCGGCGGCCTCGATGGCCAGCCAGCCCGGCCAGGCGACCGGCCGCTGTCCCGCCCGGGTCAGCGCGGCCACCGGATCCTCGGCCGCCGTCCGCTCCGTCAGCGTCGCCGCGTCCGCCAGCAGCGACTGCGCGGTCTCCTTCGCGCACGGCCGGTTGGTGCCGATCACCCCCGTGGGGCCCCGCTTGATCCAGCCCGCCACATACACCCCGGGCAGCGGCGCCCCGTCGCGCAGCACCCGCCCCGCCTGGTGCGGCACCGTCCCGGTCGCCTCGTCGAACGGCAGCCCCGGCTGCGGCGTCCCCCGGTAGCCGACCGAGCGCAGCACCAACTGGCTCTCGATCTCCTCGAATTCGCCGGTGCCGGTGACGCCGCCCCGCCCGTCGGGCGCGGTCCGCTCGAACCGCACCGCGCGTACTCCGGTGGCGTCCCCGAGCACCTCTACGGGGCGCAGGAAGAACCGCAGATGAATCCGGCGGGCCCGCTCCAGCGGGGTGCTCGCGTCCGACGGGCGCTCCGCCCAGCCGCGCAGCACCTCGACATTGCGCCGCCCCACCGCCGGCAGCTCACCCGGATCCCGGTACGCCGGATCCAGCGCCAGCTCGTCGGGCCGTACGAGCACCTCCGTGCCCGGCAGCGAGCCCAGCTCCCGCAGCTCCTTGGTGGTGAACTTGGCCTGCGAGGGCCCCCGTCTGCCGACCATCCAGACGTCCTCGACGCAGCTGTCCGCGAGCACGCCGAGCGGCCCCTGCGGCATGTCGGTGGCCGCGAGCTCGGCGGCACGGCGCGAGAGCATCCGGGCCACGTCCACCGCCACGTTCCCCACGCCGATCACGACCGCGGACCGCGCCGCGAGGGCGAAACGGGTCGTGGCCGCGTCCGGATGCGCGCTGTACCAGGCGACGAACTCGGTGGCCGGATGGCTGCCGGGCAGCTCCTCGCCGGGGATGCCCAGATGCCGGTCGGTGGCGGCGCCCACGCAGAACACCACCGCGTCGAAGATCTTCCGCAGCTCCTGGACGCCCAGCCCCGGCGCCCCCACCTCGACGTTTCCGAGGAAGCGCACCCGGGGGTGCTCCAGCACCGTACGCAGATTGTTCTGCAGCGACTTGATCTTCTCGTGGTCCGGCGCGACGCCGTAGCGCACCAGACCGTACGGGCAGGGCAGCCGGTCCAGGACGTACACCTCGATGTCCGGTACGGTCTGCTGCTCGATCAGGGACTGGGCGGTGTAGACGCCGCTGGGCCCGGAACCGATCACTGCGACACGAAGCACGAGTGGCCCCTTCCGCGGGATACCCCCAGGATCGCACCGGCGGGCGCGCGACGGGAGATGCGCTATCGGGGTTGCTCCCCGTGGGATGAGCGTGCCGCGCCACTGGGCCGGGTGGGCTGGAGGCTAGGTTTTCAAATGTGTCGGAAAGTGACTTTTATACCGTTAATCACCGATATGAAGCCCAGGGCGCGCCACAGGAGTGGCCCACGTGGGAGCTTCGGGGGCATGGCTCGGCCGCGCCCGTCCCCGGTCCCGCCGCCCCGGACGCGGCGACCGGAACCGACGGCGGCGGGTGTCCGCCGTCCCGGGTCGATCCGCTGGGCCCCTGGTGCAGCGCCCGGCTGACCTTCGCCGACGGCGCGCGGATCGATGTCCTCGTGACGGTCTCCGACGACCACATCACCGTCGAGGACGTACGGGCCGACCCGCCGCTGACCCCGGACGGCCTCGCCGACCTGGCCCGCTGGATCGAGGGGCCCCTGGACGACGCCTTCCGTACGGCCACCGGACAGCCGCGCAAGACCCGGCCCGCCCAGCGGCAGCCCGGTCCGGCGGCCGAGTCGCCGGAGCGGGCGGGTGGGCCGATGGCCGGGCCGACGTGTGAGCCGACGCCCGGGCCGGCCCCCGCCACGGCGGCCGGCGCCGCACACGCTCAGGTGACCGCCCCGGCACCGGAGGCGCCGAACGGGGCGGCGCCGGAACCGCAGCCGGCGGGGGAGCCTGCGCATGAACCTTCCCCCGGGACGGCGGGGCACGGTGCGCAGGCGGCGCCCGAGGCCGGGGCGGGAGAGGGCGCGGCGCAGCCGGCGGCCGGGACGCCGGAGCCGGGGGAGGCGGCGGAGGAGCGCGCCCGCTCCGCCCTGCTCGCCCGGTCGCGGGCCGCCGAGCGCCGCAAGCTCGCCGCGGACGCCTACCGTCAGGCGCAGCGCGAAGGGCGCGATCCGGTGCTGGCCGTCATGCTCGCCACCGGCCGCAACCGCCGAAGATCGCTGCGGCTTATCGCCGGTGCCCGCGACGAGGGTCTGCTGACGCCCCGTCACAACAAGCGCTGATCCCGCTCCCCGCCTGTACCGACACCGCGTCGCACCTTGTGCTGCCCGCCCCCGGCCCGGCACCTGCCGCACGCCCGCCGCCAACCGGCCGTCCCCGCCGCCAACCGGTCCTCCCCGCCGCCGCTGCCGTCCTACCGCAACGCCGCCCGCATCCGCTCCATCCGCCCGATCTCGGCGGTCTGCTGCGCGATGACGTCGTTCGCCATCTCCTCCACGAGCGTGTTGCGGCCCCCGGAGAGCACCTCGGTCGCCATCGAGACCGCGCCCCGGTGGTGGGCGATCATCAACTTCAGGAAGAGCGCGTCGAACTTCCCGCCGCGCGCCGCCCGCAGCCGTGCGAGATCGGCCGCGCCGGCCATACCGGGCATCCCGTGCTCCGCGTGATGCTGGTGGCCGTCCTGTGCGCGCGCTCCGCCATGGCCGCTCAGCCAGCCTTTCATCGCGTCGATTTCGGGCCCCTGGGCAGCGGCGATCCGCTCCGCCAGCCGCCCGACCCGGGCATCGGCGGCGTACCGCTCGGCCAGGTCCGTCATCACCAGCGCCTGCTGATGGTGCGGGACCATCATCCGGACGTAGCCGAAGTCGGCGGCGTTGGGGGCGTCGTCGCCGCGCGCCTTCCTGGCCTCCTCGGCGGTGAGGGTCTTCGCCGGCTCCCCGGGTCTGCCCGGCGCGACCACCGCGGCGCCCCCGGTCCTGCCCGCCGCGGTCTCGCCGCCGGACGAACAACCGCTCAGCGCAAGGAAGATGGCCAGCACCGGGCCGGCCGTGGCGAGGCCGGCGGCCCGCCTGGGGTGCTGTCTTCTGGGACGCGTCAACGCACACACTCCTGTCCGCCGGGCCATCCGAGGGCCTCGGGCCGCTGCGTGCCGGGCCTTACCAGACCTGCTGGGGCGTTACGTCTTCGTTGCCTTCTATTGATATGTACATGAGCGGCGCGATACTACCGGGGCCAAGAACCGTTCACAGCGGAACGGACTCCAAGGGAGGACCTTGTGACGTCGTTGCACAGACCCCGAGTGCGGCGCAGATCCCTCGGCGCGGCGGCCGCGGCTCTAGGGCTCGCGGCCGCCCTCTTCATGGCCCAACCCGCGGCCGCCACCCCCGATCCGGGGGACCACCCCTCCGCGGCCCAGGAAGTGAGCCGCGATCAGCAAGCGGACACCCGTGCCGCGATCAAGAACGGCGAGATACCCGGCAAGGACGAGATCGTCCACAGCGAGAACGTCCGTCATCTGGCCAACATCCCCAAGCAGGCGCTCCAGGGCACCAACTCCGACCTCGCGTTCCAGGGGAAGTACGCCTTCGCCGGCAACTACGACGGCTTCGTCATCTACGACATCTCCCGGCCGAAGGCGCCCAGGACCGTGAGCCAGGTGCTCTGCCCCGGATCGCAGAACGACGTCTCGGTCTCCGGAAACCTGCTCTTCCTGTCCACGGACTCCTCGCGCAACGACAACTCCTGCAGCAGCACACCGCAGCCCGCGACGGAGAAGTCCTCCTGGGAGGGCGTGAAGATCTTCGACATCAGCGACAAGGCGCACCCCGAGTACGTCGCCGCCGTCGAAACGGCCTGCGGTTCACACACCCACACGCTGGTCCCCGAGCGCCGCGACGTCTATGTCTACGTCTCGTCGTACTCGCCCAACGCGACCTTCCCCGACTGCCAGCCGCCGCACGACGGCATCTCCGTCATCAAGGTGCCGCGCGCCGCACCTCAGAAGGCCGCCGTCGTCGACTTCCCCGTCCTCTTCCCGGACGGCGGCAACCCCGGCGGACCCGCCAACCCGGGGGTCTCGCAGACCACCGGCTGCCATGACATCACCGCCTTCCCGAAGCTGAAGCTGGCCGCGGGCGCCTGCATGGGCGACGGCGTACTCCTCGACATCGCGGACCCGGCGGCGCCCAAGGTCATCGACCGCGTCCAGGACAACGTCAACTTCGCCTTCTGGCACTCGGCCACCTTCAACGAGCGTGGCAACAAGGTGGTGTTCACCGACGAGCTGGGCGGCGGCGGAGCGGCCACCTGCAACGAGAAGGTCGGGCCGAACCGCGGCGCCGACGGCATCTACGACATCGTCGGCAAGGGCACGGACCGCAAGCTCGTCTTCAAGAGCTACTACAAGATCCCGCGCCATCAGGCCGACACCGAGAACTGCGTCGCCCACAACGGCTCGCTGATCCCCGCCAGGAACCGCGACATCATGGTCCAGGCGTGGTACCAGGGCGGCGTCTCCATCTGGGACTTCACCGACTCCGCGCACCCGAAGGAGATCGGCTACTTCGAGCGCGGACCGATCTCCACCGACCAACTGGTCGGCGGCGGATCCTGGTCCGCGTACTACTACAACGGCCACATCTACTCCAACGACATGGCCAAGGGCTTCGACGTCCTGAAGATCGACGACCGTCGCACGGACAGCGCCGAGCCGGTACGGATGAGGGAGCTCAACGTCCAGACCCAGCCCGACTACCGCTGACACACCCGGGCCCCGCGCCCATGTCCCGCCGGGCGGCTCACTCGTCCGGCGGGACCCCCGACTCCCAGTCCAGTCCGTACCGTTGGAAGAGTTCGGCGCGCAGCCGGACCCGCGGCATCTGCGCCCCCGGAAGCAGCATCGGCACCACCGAACCCATCAGCAGCGCCCGCAGCAGCGGATAGTCGGCATCGGGATCCGCCGATCCGTACGCCACGACCGTCTCGCGCAGCAACTGGGCCAGCCGCTGCTGTTCGGGGCACTGGATGAACCCCTCGGCCGTCAGGATCCCCGCCATGTGGGTGCGCATCAGCAGCGGGTGATCATGGGCGAGCCCCAGGATCGCGTCGATGGCCCGTGCCAGCAGCTCCCGTCCGGCGTCCGGCCCGGTCGGCCGCGGCTCGCGCTCCAGCGCGGCCTGCAGCGTCAGATGCATCAGCCGGTGCACCGCGGACTGCAGCAGCTGGCGCTTGCCGGGGAAGTAGTACGAGACCAGCCCCCTCGCCGCCCCGGCCCGCTCCGCGATGTCCCCGAGCGTGGTCGCCTCGTACCCGCGTTCCCCCACCAGTTCGACCGTGGCCTGCAGCAGCCGCTCGCGGGAGCGCCGCCGCAATTCTTCATTGACCGATGCGCTGCGGGGGGACATGCTTGACTCCTGCGTTGACTGGCTGAGAGCCAATATACTCAGCGCAACTCCGGATGTCCGTCCCCGGTCGGGATCCGGTCAAGCTGCCTGATTCGGGCGACGCGGGGGATCGCCCGAATCGGGCCCAGGCGGGGCCGGGGTTGGCCTCATGGCCCGTGTCGTACCAGGTCATGGGGGCAGCCCCGGCGGGTGCTCCGTCGCGTCAGGTGTCTTCGGACCGTTTGCGGGCGAGGGTCAGCCCGTCGGCCACCGGCAGCATGACGGACTCGACGCGCGGGTCGGCGCGTACGTGGGCGTTGAACTCGCGTACGGCGCGGGCGTTGCCGATGGCGTACGGGAGGCGGACCCGGCCCTGCTGGAGCACGTTGTCGGCGATCAGCAGTCCGCCGGGGCGGAGCCGGGGCACGAGGAGGTCCCAGTACTGGCGGTAGTGGGGCTTGTCGGCGTCGAGGAAGACCAGATCGATGTCGCTCCGCAGGGGCAGGGCGGCGATGGTCTCCAGCGCGGGGCCCAGCCGGAGGTCGATGCGGTCCGCCACTCCCGCCTCCCGCCAGGCGGCCCGGGCGATGGAGGTCCATTCCTCAGAGGTGTCGCAGGTGAGGACGGTGCCACCCGGGGCCAGCCCGGTCGCCAGCGCGAGGGTGGAGTAGCCGGTGAAGGTACCCACCTCGACGATGCGTACTGCGCCCACGAGCCGTGCCAGCAGCGTCAGCAGGGTGGCCTGTTCGTGCGGTACGCGCATGACGGTCAGCGGCCCCAGGGCGCGGGTCCGGGCCGCCAGCCGCTGCTGGACCGGCGTCGGCGGTTCGGCGTGGCTCAGCAGGTAGTCGTACACCTCGCGGGTCATGGGGACGGTCTTGAGCTCGTCGGGCGGGGTTCCGGTCACCTCGGTGCTCCTGTCGGGGGAGGGCGCGCCCGCCGTGGGAGGGTCTCTGGACGCCGGGCCCGGTAGCGCCCGCGATCCGCACCGGGCCGCGCGGAAGCCGTGCCGTACGGCCGGCCGGCGCCCGTCGGCTCCGCCGTCGCCCGGCTCCGGCACGGCCTGGCGGCGCTCAGTGCGGAGTACGCCGCGGACGTGAGTGCGGGCGCGCCGCGTCGGGCCGGGGACCCGGCCCGGCGCACAGATCGGTGATGAGTTTGCGGGCCCGGCCCGCGGTCACCGGGGTCACGCCGTGGATCAGCTGCGCCCCGTACACCAGGGTGGTTCCGGCCGGCGGGTGGCAGACCCAGCGGGTGGCGGCGATGGCGTCGAGGGCGACCGGGCCGGACCGGGCGGTGATCTCGTGGGCGAACCGGGTACCGGGCTCGAAGACGCCGTCGGCGCCGGCCGCCCGGTCGAACCACAGCTCGTCGCAAGCGCTGGTGTCGAGGTAGAACTCCCCGCCGCACTCCGCGTCCTGAAGGTTGAACACCACACGGGCCAGGCGGACGGGACGCTCGTCCGGATCGATGCCGTGTACGTGCGAACCGATCGTGTCCCCCGGCTTGAGGTCGTGGTACAGCCACGGGGCGATGGAGTCGGCGGACGGAAACACCCGGCGGATGACGGGCATTGCCCGGTCGATCGCGGCTGCCAGGATCTCCTGTGCGGCATCGGGCGGGGTGAGTCCCTCGCTGGGGCGGGCGGGGACCCAGCCGGTGGTGGCCAGGTGGTCGTCGACGAGCTTGGTGACCTGAGCGGTCTCGTCGGGGGTGAGGAAGTTCTCGATCGTCTGCACGGCCAGGGTCTCGGACGTGTTGATCACTTCTCTGCTCCTCTCGTGGTCCCGTCGCCGCCCATTGCAGAGCCGCCGATCGCCGAATCCAAGGGCGCTCGAACGGGCGCGCGGGCGCACGGGGCGTCCGCATCGGGTACACCGGCCCGCGCCGTGAGCGGCCTTGTGCCTCCGCATGCGCCCCCGCTCCGGCGAGGCCGACGAGGCCGACGAGCGCGGCCCGCTGCGGGCGGTGCCCTTCCGGCCACCGCGCCCGGTGTCAATCGCGGACGCGACCAGTCGATTTATCGCCACCCACAAGGTGGACCTCGGGCGTATCGGTACAGAGGCCGGGAAAGTCATCGCCTGCAACGCCAAACGCCTTATGCAAAGGGGTAGTTCATGCGCCGCATCGCCGCCGTCGTCCTTGGGACCGCCGCGCTCCTGGGGGTCCTCGCCACTCCGGCCCAAGCATCGGAGGGCGGCGGCAGCTTCGCCGACTCCGCTTTCCACACCCTGGGGCGGGTGTGGGGGGCCACCATGCCGCAAAGCCTCACGGACAGCGCCGTGGCGGGCGTCCAGGGCCGGTAGCAGGTACTGACGTAGATCAGGCGGCGGGGAGGCTTGTGCGCCCTCCCCGCCGCCTGCCTGCGTCACTCGAATTCGTCGAGCAGATCGCGCAGATGCGCCTCCTCACGGCGGTACCGCGCGCTGCCCTTCCAGAAGAGAAGGAGCAGGTGGCTCAGCGGATACACGAAGTCCTCTTCCTGGAAGTGCGGTTGGGTCAGGTACGGGGTGTCGAGCTCGTCGTCCGCTCCCGGGGTGAACATGCGGCCTGAGGTGTCGCCCGCGTCCATGGCGAAGGGGTCGTACCCCCAGGACGTCTCCGGTGTCGAGCGGCGGATCACTTCCCCGACGTACCAGACGGCTCCCTGCACGAACAGGCCGTCCCGCTCCTCCTGGAGCTCCTCTTCACCGCTGTACCGGCCGCGTACCAGCTCTTCGAGCGCGTCCAGGGACGCGGGGCCGAAGTCCCAGCTCTCCGCCTGACCGGTCGCGCGCGCCCACTCCTCGAAGCCCGTCGCCCGCGCCTGGAGCCACTCCGCGAGCCGCTGGAACCTGCCGCAGTCGTACACCACGCCGCGCAGCCGCTCGTCGATCGGGTTGCCGACCTCGTCGTGCGCCATGAACAGCCTGAATATCGGCGCCATCACATACAGCCGGTCGTCCGTGCGGTCGCCGGTCGGGCGCACGCAGGGGGTGTCGACGGTTCCCGGTGCGTGCACTTCGCCGAACAGGGGCGGAAGGGGTTCGTCGGCGCAGGCGAGCGGTTCGTACGTCCACACCACGCCGGTGGACCGGCAGGCCACTTCCCCGAGATACCAGACGGCGCCCTGGAGGAGAGCTCCGCGCCGCCGCTCTTCGATGTCCTGGTCGCTGCGGAAGGTCCGCCGCAGCAGCTCTTCGAGCGCGTCCAGGGAGGCGGGGCCGAAGTCCCAGCGTTCGGGGCATCCGGTGGACCGGGCCCACTGCTCGAAGCCGGCGGATCGCTCGGCCAGCCACGCCAGCAGCTCGGGGTGATGCCGGGGGTCCGGGGTGTCGTCTCTGCGGTCGGTCATGGGCGCACCGTAGCCAAGGGCACTGACAGTGCGGCTAACTGACCGGTAATAGGGTCCGGGCCCGAGGTAAGGTGACCCTAAGTCGATCGCTCGATCCCCGGAGTCCGTCCGTATGTCAGCAGTCGTGCCGCCTGAGGGCACCCCATGTCATCCGCCCCGGCTGGCCCGCCCCCACGCGCTGCCGCGGCTCACGGCACCGGGCGGTGTACTGCCCGCGCCGGACGGCGTCGAGGAGTTCTGGGCCGATGTCCGGCGTCGTGGCACGCCGCTCGTCACGCCCGACCCCGAGGGCTGTCCCGATCACGCGGCCGTGACGTATCTGTGGCGCGGCGCTCCCGGGACCCGTGGGGTGCAGGTGGTGCCGAACAAGCTGGGCGACCCGCGTGACCCCGAGGGCAATCTCATGGAGCGCGTCCCCGGGACCGATGTCTGGCACTGGACCGTCCGTCTGCGCCGCGACTGGCGGGGCACATACGACCTCTACGTGGACGAGGGCGGCGGCCCCGGCCCGGGTGATGCCGGGTACTGGGGGTGGCTGCGCACCCAGCGTCGTGCCGATCCGTACAACTCCCGTACGCTGCCGCGCCGCTGGGGCGGCGAGCCGGTCCCGTACGCCGAACTTCCGGGTGCGCCGGACGCGGTGGGCTGGGAGCCGCGAACGGGCGTCGAGCGCGGCACGGTGCGGGAGTGCGACGTGGCGAGCCGGCACCTTGGCGGGCGGCGCCGCGTGTGGCTGTACGAACCGGCCGGCGCGGTGCGGGGGCAGGCGGCGGACCTGCCCGTCCTCGTGCTGCTCGACGGTGAGCACTGGCAGCCGCGGCTCGGCGTCGCGCATCTGCTGGACAACCTCATCGCCGACGGCCGGATCCCCCCGCTCGCCGCCGTGCTGCCGGAGTCCGTGGACGCCGGCAGGCGATGGGCGGAGATGACCTGCCGCCCGGAGTTCGTCGCCTTCCTCGGCGAGGAGTTGCTGCCCTGGGTGGCAAAGCGGCTGCCGGTCACCGGGGACCCGGCGCGCACGGTGGTCGCGGGGCAGAGCCTCGGCGGACTGACCGCGGCCTACGCGGCGTTCTCGGCCCCGCACCGCTTCGGGAACGTACTCGCCCAGTCGGGCTCCTTCTGGTGGCCCGACGGCCCGGAGGCGGAGTGGCTGACCGGCCGGATCGCCGCCTCGCCACGGCTGCCGGTGCGCTTCTGGCTCTCCTTCGGCGAGCAGGAGTGGGTGGCCCTGCCCGCCGCCCGGCGGCTGCGGGACACCCTCGCCGCCGCCGGCTACGACGACGCCGTCTACCGCGAGTTCAACGGCGGCCACGACTACCTTTGCTGGCGCACCGAACTGGCCGACGGTCTGGTGGGGCTGCTGTCCGGCGGCTGAACGGACGGGCGGACCGGACGGGCGGGGCGACGGCCCGAAAGCCGGCGCCCCGCCGCGCGGTTCAGTGCGTCCGCGTCATCACGTCCGCGTCATCAGCCGAGCTCCTTGAGGCGGGCCGCCAGTACGGCGCCGATCTCGTCGAGCTGCCGGGCCTGCATCAGCTGCGGATGGGTGCAGTCGAGGTCCCGGTTGGCGACGGTGCCGTGCACATGGGGCCGCCAGGCCTCGTGGGTGAGCCAGTCCTCGGCGCGGGGCGCGGCGGCGGTGAAGAACAGCAGGTCGCCCTCGTAGGCCCGGTGGCGGTGCTCGCGCATCATGCGCGCATGGTTCGGCACGATGTCGACGATCTTCGACAGGGTGTGGTCGGAGAGTCCGGCGAGCGGGCTGCCCGCACGGCGCAGGGTGGCCAGGACGTCGTCGCGGGTGCGCTCGCCGGTACGGTCGAAGCCCGCCATGCGCAGCACCGCGGTCAGCGCGTCGCCCTCCTCGGGCGCCGGCCGGCCGCGCCACTGCTCGGACGGGAACGCGTCGAGCAGCGCGAGGAGTTCGACCTCCTGGCCGGCCTCCTGGAGGAGTACGGCCACGGTGTGCGCGAGGACGCCGCCGACGGACCAGCCCAGGAGGCGGTACGGGCCGTGCGGCTGCACCGCGCGCAGGTGCCGGACGTAGTCGGCGGCCTGCTCCTCCAGGGCGCCCGGCAGCGGGTCGTCGCCGACCAGGCCGCGGGCCTGGATGCCGTAGACGGGCTGGTCCGGGCCGAGGCGGGCGGCGAGGCCCGCGTAGCACCAGGCGATACCGCCGGCGGGGTGGAACGCGAACAGCGGCCGCCGGCCGCCGTCGGCGCGCAGCGCCAGCACCACGTCCAGGGCGTCCTCGGCCGCGGGACCCGAGGCGTCGAGGCGGGCGGCGAGCGCGGCCGGCGTCGGCGCCTCGAAGAGCGAGCCGATCGTCAGCTCGGTGCCGAACGCCGCCCGGACGTGCGCCACCAGCCGTACGGCGAGCAGGGACGTGCCGCCCAGGTCGAAGAACGCGTCGTCCGGGCCGACCCGTTCGAGCCCGAGGACCTCGGCGAAGAGCCGGGTCAACGCCTCCTCGCGGGGGCCGGCCGGGCGCCGTCCGCCCGCACCGCCGGCGAAGACCGGGGCGGGCAGGGCACGGCGGTCCAGCTTGCCGTTGGGGCTCAGCGGGAAGGCGTCGAGCGCCACGACGGCCGCCGGAATCATGTGCTCCGGCAGCGTCCGCGCCAGCCCGGCCCGTACGGCCGCGGGATCGGCGCCGCCGGTCACATAGCCGACGAGCCGCTGCTCGCCCGAGCCGTCCCCGTCCGCCCGCACCAGCGCACAGGCGCCGTCCACGCCGTCCTGTGCCGCCAACGCCGCCTCGATCTCGCCGAGTTCGATGCGCTGGCCGCGCAGCTTCACCTGGTGGTCGGTGCGGCCGAGATACTCGACCTCGCCCTGCTCCGTCCAGCGCGCCAGATCGCCCGTACGGTACATACGGCCGCCGGGCGGCCCGAACGGGTCGGCGACGAACCGGGCGGTGGTCAGCTCGGGGCGGTTCAGATAGCCGTCGGCGAGCTGCCGGCCGGCCAGGTAGAGCTCGCCGGGGACGCCCGGCGGACAGGGCTGCAGTGCCGCGTCGAGCACGTACAGGCGGGTGTTCCACACCGGCTGCCCGATCGGTACGGGACCGCTGTCCTTCGCCGAGCACGCGTGGTAGGTGACGTCGACGGCGGCCTCCGTCGGCCCGTACAGGTTGTGCAGCGCGACACCGGGCAGCGTGCGCGCGAAGGCCTGCGCGGTCTCGCGGGGCAGGGCCTCGCCGCTGCAGAAGACCCGGCCGAGCCCCCGGCACCCGGCCGCGTCCGGCCCGGCCAGGAAGACCTGGAGCATCGACGGCACGAAGTGGCAGGTGGTGACCGCCTGTTCGCGGATCAGGCGGGCGAGGTACACCGGGTCCTTGTGGCCCCCGGGTTCGGCGACGACCAGCGCCGCGCCCTCGCGCAGCGGCCAGAAGAACTCCCACACCGACACGTCGAACGACGACGGTGTCTTCTGCAGCACCCGGTCGGCGGCCGTCAGGCCGTACTCGCCCTGCATCCACCGCAGCCGGTTGTCGATCGCCCCGTGCGAGACGACGACGCCCTTGGGCCGGCCCGTCGAACCGGAGGTGTAGATGACGTACGCGGGGTGCGCGGGCGTCAGCGGCCGTCCCGGGTCGATGGCGGGGTACCCGGTCAGATCGAGCCCGTCCAGGACGACGAGCGGCGTGGCGGGGTGGTCGGGAAGCCGGCCGGCGCGGTCGGTGACCGCGCACACCGGGGCGGCGTCGTCGAGCATGTACGAGAGCCGCTCGGCCGGATAGTCCGGGTCGAGCGGAAGGTACGCGGCCCCGGCCTTCAGCACCGCGAGCAGGGCGACGACCAGCTCCACCGAGCGCGGCACCGACACCGCCACCACCGCGCCCGGCCGGGCGCCGAGGCTCTGCAGGTGCCGGGCCAGGCGGTTGGCGCGGGCGTTGAGCTCCGCGTAGGTGAGCGAGACCGCCCCGTACACCAGGGCGGTCGCGCCCGGGGTGCGGGCGGCCCGCGCCTCGATCGGCCCGATCAGGGTCGTCGGCGGCAGCTCCCGGTCCGTGCGGTTGAACTCGTCGACCACCAGGGCGTGTTCGGCGGGTGTGGCGATGCCGTGCGCGGCGAGCGGGAGCTGCGGGTCGGCGGCGGCGAGCCGGTCCAGCAGGTGCCGGAAGCGCTCCTGGTGGGCTGCGAGCCGGTCGTCGTCGTACAGCGCCGGATTGCCGTCGTGGTCGATGCGCAGGCCGCGGCCGTCGGCACGGTCGTAGATGTTGACGGTCAGGTCCTCGACGGGCCCCGCGGACAGGTTCCGGGCCCGCGCGGGCACGCCGGCGAACTCCGCGCCGTAGTCGAAGGGCATGACGTTGACGAGCGGGCCGACCAGCGCCCGGCCCTCGCCGAGCAGACCCAGGTCGCGGCGGATGTCCTCGTAGCGGTAGCGCTGGTGGCGGCGGACCTCCCGGATGCCGAGCACGACCTGCCGGACGAGCTGGGCGAAGGTCGCGTCGGGGGAGACGGTCAGCCGCAGCGGCAGGACGTTCATGACCATGCCGGGCACGCGCAGGGCCGCCGAGCCCATCCGGCCCATCATCGGCAGCCCGAGCACGACGTCGGACCGGTCGCCGGCCCGGGAGGCGTAGAGCGCCTGGGCGGCGATCAGGACGTCGGGCCAGGTCGCGCGGAGCCCGGCGGCGAGCTCCCGGAGCCGCTCGGTCGTCTGCGGCGGCAGGTACGTCGTACGGCGGCGGAACGTCCGCGCGGGCAGCGCGCCGCGGCCCGCGAGCCGGGGCACCTCGGGCCGGTCGGCGAAGGCGGTGGACCAGTGGGCGCGGTCGGCCGCGAACTGCTCCGAGGCGCGGTACTCCGCGTCCTCGGCGACGAGGCCGGCGAGGCTGCCGAAGGTGCGCGGTCCGGGCTCCTCGCCCCGGGCCAGCGCCGTGTACACCTCGGCGGTACGGCGTACGAGGAGGGAGTAGCCGAAGCCGTCCATGACGAGGTGGTGGATGCACTGGTACCACAGCCACCGCTCCTCGCCGACGCGGAACAGCGCGTGCCGGAACGGCGGACCGCCCGCCAGGTCGAACGGTTCGGCCAGGTCGGCGCGCTGCCACGCCTCCGCCGCCGCCTCGGGGTCGTCGGCGGCCCGCAGATCGTGCACGGTCAGCGGCGGTTCGACGGCGTCCAGGACGTACTGGCGCGGGCCCTGTGGCGTGTCCTTGACGCGCACCCGCAGCGCGTCGGCCTCGGCGGTGACCTGCCGCAGGGCCCGTGCGAAGACGTCCGGGTCGAGCGGCCCGTCGATCTCCAGGCACTCCGCGGTGTTCTGCGCGGGGCTGTGCGGGTCGAGGGCCTGGGCGTACCACATGCCCGACTGCGCCGCGGTCAGCGGCAGTTCGGCGCCCGGGCGGCCGTCCTGGCCGGGCCGGGCGCCGCCGGTGAGCAGGACCGTCACGAGGTGACCCCCAGCAACCGGGCCCAGGCGTCGATGGCGGGCCGCTCGGCCAGGTCCACGAAGGCGGCCTCGACGCCGTGGTCGCTGCGCCAGCGCTCGATGAGCGTCATGATCCGAATGGAGTCCAGCCCGTAGTCCACGAGGTTCTCGTCGAGCGGGATGTCCGCGGGGTCCTCGCCGAGGCAGTCGGCGACGTCCGCGTGCAGCTGGTCCAGGGTGAGTGCCATGGCGGCTCAGACCTCCTTGAAGAGCGCGTCGGTGGTGGTGACGACCGCGCAGCGGCCGGCGGCCCAGCGCAGCGCCATGTCGTGGTCGTCGCGGGAGAAGTCGGCGACGGCGTCCGCGACGACGAACGCCTGGATGTCCCGCATCCATGCGTCGCAGGCGGTCATCAGCACCCCGATGTGCGCATACACGCCGACGATCACGAGCTGGTCGCGGCCCGTGTCGCGCAGCAGCTGTTCGAGTTCGGTGCGGACGAACGCGCTGTACTTCCACTTGGTCAGGACCGTGTCACCGGCCTCGGGCGCGACGGCCTCGGGCATGGCCAGGGCGTGCGGGTCGTCCGCGACGCCGGGCCCCCAGAAGTCCAGCTGCAGCCCGCGCTCCTGGGGCGTCTGGCCGCCGCGCTGGGCGGAGTAGACGACGGGCACGCCCAGGCGGCGGCCCTCCTTCAGCAGGTGTGCCGTGTTGCCGAGCATCCCGGTCAGCGGCTGCTCGCCGGCCGGGAAGGAGCCGAGGAAGTGGTTTTGCAGGTCGTGGACGAGCAGCACGGCGCGCGCGGGGTCCACGGTCCATGCGACGCGGTTCGCGGGCAGCTCGTCCGCGGCCGGCAGGGGGTAGGGGGCGATGGCGGGAAGTGCCATGGGAGTGGGGGCCTTTCGGTGCTGCTCGGCGGTGGCCGCGGTGGTCCGCAGCCCCTTCTTGCTGACCTTGCCGATCCCGGTCTGCGGGAAGGCGTCGACGAACTCGACGAGATCGGGAACCTTGTAGGCGGCGATCCCGCGCTCGCGCACGAAGCGCTTGACGGCGGCGGGCCGCAGCGGCTCGGCGCCCTCGCGCAGGACGACATAGGCGAGGGTGCGTTCGCCGAGGTACTCGTCGGCCACGGCGACGACGGAGACGTCGTGCACGGACGGGTGGCCGAGGATGATGTTCTCCACCTCTTCCGGCGCGATCTTCTCCCCGCCCCGGTTGATCTGGTCCTTGGCCCGGCCCTCGACGACGAGGTGGCCGGTCGGGGTGCGGCGCACGATGTCACCGGTGCGGTAGAAGCCGTCCTCGGTGAAGGCCGTCGCGTTGTGCTCCGGGGCGCGCCAGTAGCCGCGGATGGTGTACGGGCCGCGGGTGAGCAGATGCCCGAACGCGCCCTCGGGGACCTCGTCCCCGGCGTCGTCGACGATGCGGATCTCGTCGTCCGGGGAGATCGGCCGTCCCTGTGTCGTGACGACGGTCTCGTGGTCGTCGTCCAGGCGGGTGTAGTTGACGAGGCCCTCGGCCATGCCGAAGACCTGCATCAGCCGGCAGCCCAGGGCCGGCTCCAGCCGGCGGGCCGCCTCCTCGCTGTACTTGGCTCCGCCCACGAGCACGAGCTCCAGGCTCGACAGGTCGTGCTCCGCCTTCGGCGCGGCCTGCGTCCACACCAGGGCGAGCGGCGGCACCAGCCCCGTCATGGTGATCCGCTCCCGCTCGACGATCGGGAACGCGGTCGCCGGATCGGGCCCGGGGCACAGTACGGCCGTGCCTCCGGCGTACAGCACACCGAGCCAGCCGGGCGAACTCATCGGGAAGTTGTGCGCGGCGGGCAGCACGACGAGGAAGCGGGTGTCCGCGTCCACACCGCAGATCTCGTTGGAGCCCCACACCGAGTACAGATAGTCGTCGTGGGTGCGGGGGATGAGCTTGGGCACCCCCGTAGTGCCGCCGGACAGCTGCAGGAACGCCAGCTCGTGCGGCTCGGGCCCGTCGGGCGGCCCGGCCGGGTCGCACGGCACGTCGGACAGCGCGGTGTGCTCGCCGGGGTCGCCGACGACGAAGACGTGCCGCAGGCTCGGTGTCCGTGCCTTGACCTGGGACGCGAGCGCGCGGTGGTCGAAGCCCGCGTGCCGGTCGGGGATGACGTACGCGGTGGCCTCGGCGAAGGAGCAGAAGTAGCCGATCTCCGTCTCGCGGTGCGCGGGCAGCGCGAAGACCGGCAGCGCGCCGATCCGGAACAGCGCGAAGACCACCTCGATGAACTCACCGGTGTTGGGCAGCTGCACGACGACCCGGTCGCCCTTGGCGATGCCGCGCGCCGCGAACCCGGCGGCCAGCCGGTCGGCGCGCTCGTCGAGCTCCCGGTACGTCCAGGTGCGGCGCTCGGGCGCCGGGTCGACCAGGGCGGTCCGGTCGGGGTGGGCGGCGGCCCGCTCGCGCAGCATCTGCCCGAAGGTCTCCCCGCGCCAGTACCCGGCGGCGCGGTAGCGCTCGGCGAACTCGCCGGGCCAGCCGGGGGCGTCCGGGCCGGAGGTGGCCGGGGCGTATACGTCGGCGCTCACAGCGAGGCTCCCACGGCGCTGAGGAAGGTACGGAACTTGGCGCCGGTCTCGGCGGTCTCGGCCTGCGGTGTGGAGGCGGCCACCACACCGGCGCCGGCGAACAGCCGAAGCCCGCGGCCCTCGGCCTCGGCGCAGCGGATCGTCACCACCCACTCGCCGTCGCCGTCCGCGTCCTGCCAGCCGACCATGCCGGTGTAGGGGCCCCGGTCGAAGGGCTCCGAGGCGGCGATGACGGCCCGTGCCACATCGGTCGGGGTGCCGCAGACGGCCGGTGTCGGGTGCAGGGCGGCCGCCAGCTCCAGTGCCGAGGCGGCCGGTTCGGCCAGTTCGCCGGTCACCGTCGTCGACAGGTGCCACATGGCCGCGGTCCGCACCAGCGTCGGCCGCTCGGGCACCTGAAGGCGGGTGCAGTACGGCGCGAGCGCCTCCCGTACGGCGTCGACGACGACGGCGTGCTCATGGAGGTCCTTGGGCGACTCCAGGAGCGCGGCCGCGCGCCGGACGTCCTCGGCCAGATCGGTGCTGCGCGGCGCCGAGCCGGCCAGCGGGTTGGCGGTGAGCCGGCCGCCCTGCCGGGCGACGAGCAGTTCGGGGCTGGCACCGATGAGGGTGCGGCCGGGGCCGCTGGGGACGGCGAACGTATAGCCGGCCGGGTCGCGCCTGGCCAGGCGCCGCAGCATCGCCGGCAGGTCGGGCTGCTGATCGGCGGTCAGCTCCAGCGTGCGGGCGAGGACGACCTTGTCGAACTCCCCGGCCCGCATCCGCGCGACCGCGGCGGCGACGGCCTCGCCGTACCGCGCGGCCGACGGCACCTCCCGCACCTGCCAGCGCGGGTCCGCGGAGGGGGGCACGGGCAGGGCGATGAGGGGGTCCTCGTGCAGCGGCGGCGCCCATCGCACGGTCTCGGGGACGGCGAGCGCGGGCGGGGCGTCCGGGGCGAAGGGCAGCGCGCCGACGACGACCGGCGCGGGGGCGCCCGCGCGCCGCCGCGCGTCGAGGGTTTCCTGCACCCGTCTGGGCAACGGCCGGTCGTCGTGGGGTATTTCGGCGGTGGTGCCGTGCGCGAGCAGGGTGCGTCTGGGGGTGGCGAGGAAGCGGTCCGTCCCGGGGCGGTAGGCGTCGAGCAGGGCGGTCGCCGCGCCGGGGGAGAGCATCGGGGTCAGGGTGGGGTCGGGGACCGGGGACGTGGGTTCGCACAGAGAGGCAGACATGGGTGTCTCCAGTAAGGAGTGGGGGGTGGGCGTGCGGCCGGTTCAGGCCCGCAGGGTCGCGCCGCCGTCGACGTACAGGTCGTGCATGGTGATGTGCCGGGCGCGGTCGGAGACGAGGAAGGCGACGGCCTCGGCGACATCGGCCGGTTCGGCGATCCGGCCGAGCGGGATGCCGGTGCGGTGCGCCGCCAGGTCCCCTTCGACGACCCGCCGCGCGGCGGCCTCCTCGTCCGTGCTGCCGGCGGCCTCCCACAGCGCGCGCTGCATGTCGGTCCGGGTCGAGCCGGGGGAGACGGTGTTGCAGCGGACGCCCCGTGCGGCCACCTCCAGGCCCAGGCACTTGGTGAACATGACGGCGGCGGCCTTCGAGGCGGCGTAGGCGGACATGCCCGCGCGGGGGATGCCGGCCGCGTTGGAGGCGACGGTGACGATGCTGCCGGAGCCCCGTTCCGCCATCCGGCGGGCGGCGGCCCGCGAGACGTGGAACACGCCGTTGGCGTTGACGGCGAAGGTGGCCGCCCAGTTGTCGTCGGTCAGGTCCACGACCGGCGAACTGTGCAGGATTCCGGCGACGTTGACCGCGATGTCCAGCGGGCCGAGGGTGTCCTCGGTCTCGGCGACGAGGGCCTCCACGGCCGCGGCGTCGGTGACGTCGAGTCGGCGGGCGGTGACCTGGTCCGGGTACGTGCCGGCGAGGCGTTCGGCGCCCTCGGGGAGCAGGTCGGTGGCGACCACGCGGGCGCCGCGTTCGACGAGGGCGGTGACCACCGCCTCGCCGATGCCCCGGCCCGCGCCCGTCACCAGCGCCAGCCGTCCGGCGAGTTCCTGGTCCGCGCTCACTTGACCATGGCCTTCCGGATGTCGCCGAGCACCGAGACGGCCGCCTCGGCGCCGCCCAGGCTCGTCCACTTGGAGCCGTCGATCATGGTCACGTGCCGGTCGCGTACGGCCGTGAGCTGCCGGTAGGCGGGCTTCTTGGTGAGCTTGTCCAGCAGGCCGGCGTCCGGGCCGCTGGCCGAGAGGGTGCCGATGAACAGCCAGTCGCCGTCGACCTCCTTGAGGTTCTCGTCGCTGATCGGCGTCGAGTGCCCCTCGCCCTTGTCGTTCTGCACGCCGGGCCGGGCGAAGCCCAGGTCCTTGAGGACGTCGCTGATGAACACGCCCTGCTGCATGACGGCCGTGCCCTTCGCCGAGTAGCGGGCCACGGACACCTTCGCGCCGGCCTTCGTGCCGAGGTCCTTCTTGAGCGCCGCGGCCTTGGTGTCGTAGTCGGCGAGGAACTTCTCGGCCGCGTTGGCCTTGCCGAGCACCTTGCCGGTGAGCGCGAGGGACTTCTTCCAGTCCTTGCCGCCGCCGATCGTGACGACGGTCGGGGCGATGCCCCGCAGTTGCTTGAGCACCTGTGCGTCGGCCGTCTGCCCGGCGAGGATGACGTCGGGTCTGGCCCGGAT
Source organism: Streptomyces sp. NPDC002446 (assembly GCF_053595675.1). Classification (NCBI taxonomy): domain Bacteria; kingdom Bacillati; phylum Actinomycetota; class Actinomycetes; order Kitasatosporales; family Streptomycetaceae; genus Streptomyces; species Streptomyces sp. NPDC002446. Next base: position 67,120 of record NZ_JBSFYC010000004.1, read on the forward strand.
GACCTTCTCGATGTCCGGGCCGGTCACCGCGCCCACGACCGGTATGCCCTCGGCCCGGTCCGCCAGGTATCCGGGGGCGCCCTGCTGGCCGCGGCCCGCGGCCAGGCCCACCGGCTTGACGCCGAGCGCGAGCGCCGAGTCCAGGTCCATCTCGCTGAGCGCCACGACGCGCCGGGGTGCGGCCGGCACCTCCACCTTCGCGCCGGTCGCGTCGGTGATCCGGGTCGTGCGGCCCTTGCCGCCGGAGCCGGCGTCCTGCTCGGAGGAGCCGCAGGCGGCGAGGGCCGGCGCACAGGCCGTGAGCAGGGCGGCCGCGACGACGGGGCGGGCCCAGCCGCGGGAAGAGAAGGAGATCATGGTCTGCATTCTCCGTTGTTCGATGGGGGATTGGTCCCGGAACGGTGCATTCCGGCGCCCGCGCCCGGGTGTTGGGCATCACAAAAAAAGGGGGGGCATTCCGGGTGTGCGAGTGGCTTGCACGGTTTCCGCACCGGCCGGTTTTGCTTAGGTTAGGCTAACCATATGTCAATAACGCACCGAGGGCGGTCAAATACGGCCGGATACGGTCGCCGCGAGTGCCCGCCGCATCCGGCGCGCACTCTCGCCTGGGCGTCCGCAGCGCTCGCCGTCCTCCTGCTGGCGCTCGTCCTGCTCTCGCTGCTCATCGGCACCGGGTCCAGCTCCGCCCTGCGCGCCTGGGACTACCTCATGGGTGACCCCGCCGCCCGCACCGACGCCCAACTCCGGCTCGCCGTCATGGACGTCCGCCTTCCACGCACGCTCGCCGCCGTGCTGGTCGGCGTCTGTCTCGGCACGGCCGGCGCTCTGCTGCAGGCCGCGACCCGCAATCCGCTCGCCGAGACCGGCCTGCTCGGCGTCAACTCCGGCGCGGCCTTCGCCGTCGTCGTCGGACTGACCTTCTTCGGCGCGGCATCGTCCCTGGCGCTGCTGCTGTGGGCCCTGCTCGGCGGGGTCGCCGCGAGCGCGGTCGTCCTGCTGCTCGCCGCGTCCGGACGCGGCGGCGGCTCCCCGCTGCGACTGGTCCTCGCCGGCTCCGCGCTCGGCGCCACCTTCCACGGCATGACCTCGTACGTACTGCTGGGCACCCAGTCGACGTTCGACACCTACCGCTACTGGACGATCGGCTCCCTCGCCGGAGTGGAGACCGCCGACCTCCTGCCGCTCCTGCCGCTGGTCGCGGTCGGCCTGCTCACCGCCCTGTGCTGCGCCCGCCCGCTGTCGGCGCTCGGCCTCGGCGACGACAGCGCCCGCTCCCTCGGCCACCGCCCCCGTCTGGTCCGCGTCGTCGTCGCGGCGGCCGTCTCGCTGCTGGCCGGCTGCGCGGTCGCGGTGGCCGGGCCCATCGCCTTCCTCGGGCTGCTCGCCCCCTACGCCGCCCGAGCGCTGGCCGGAGCGCGGATGACCGCCCAACTCGCCCTGTCCGCGCTGATCGCGGCCGATGTCATGATCCTCGCCGACATCCTCGCCCGGGTCGTCATCCGGCCCTGGGAGACGCCGGTCAGTGTGCTGCTCGCCTTCGTGGGCGGGCCGCTGCTCGTCTGGATCGCCCGCTCGTCCCGTCTCTCCACCGCAGGAGCCTCGGCATGACCGCCTCCGGCACACAACCGGACGTCACCCCGCCCGACAGCACGGTGCTGCGCACCGGGACCCTCTCCTGGCTCCTCCCGCGCCGCAGCGCGCTCGCCGCGGCGTTCCTCGTGCCGCTGGTCCTGCTCCTCGTCGTCCTCGCCGTCATGGCGAGTTCGACCGGGATGAGCCCGGCACAGACCCTCTCCGGGCTGCTCGGCACCGGGGACCCCGGGAGCGTCATGATCGTGCGGGACTTCCGGCTGCCGCGCGTCCTCGTCGGCCTCATGGTCGGCGCCGCCCTCGGCGTCTCCGGCTGCCTCACCCAGACCCTCGCGGGCAACCGGCTCGCCACGCCCGACCTCGTCGGCGTCAACGACGGCGCCACCGCCGCCGTCGTCGCCTCCGCGGCCGGCTCCGCGACCGGGATGGTCGGCGACTGGTGGCTCGGCCCGCTCGGCGCCGTCGCCGCCGCGGCGCTCGTCGTGCTGTGCGCGGGCGGAGCGGGCGGCCGCGGCTACCGCGTCCTGGTCGTCGGCATCGGCGTCTCCACCTTCATCGGCGCCGTCAGCGACCTGGTGATGTCCCGTCAGAACGACAACACCGCGGGCGGTGTGTTCCTCTGGGCCGTCGGCAGCCTCAACGGGCGGGACGGCAGCGTCGGTACCCCGCTCCTGATCGCCCTGCTGTGCCTGCTCCCGCTCTCCCTCGCCGCCGGGCACCGCCTCCAGCTCCTGCGCTTCGACGACGACCTGGCCGCCTGCCTCGGCGTCGACCTGCGCCGCCTCCGGGCCGCCGCGCTCGCCCTGGCCGTGGCCCTCGCCGGGATCGCCGTCGGCGTCGGCGGCCCCATCGCCTTCGTCGCCCTCGCCGCCCCGGTCCTCGCCCAGCGGCTCAGCGGCCCCACCCGCGTCCCGGTCCTCGGCTCCGCCCTGACCGGCGCCGCCCTCATCGCCGCGGCCGACGCGCTGGGACGCGTCGCCGCGCCCGTCGAACTCCCGGTCGGTGTCGTCACGAGCGTCCTGGGCGGGCCCTTCCTCCTCTGGGTCCTCTTCCGCTCGGACCGGACCACCAGAAAGGCCTGACCCTCATGACCGCCACTCCCGGGCTCGAAGTACACGCGCTGAGCGCCGGATACGCCGGCCGCACCGTCGTCAAGGACGCCGAGCTCACCGTCCCCACCGGGCACGTCGCCGCGATCGTCGGCCCCAACGGCTGCGGCAAGTCGACCCTGTTGCGGACCCTCGCCCGGCTCCACCGCCCGCAGGCGGGCACGGTCCATGCCGACGGCGCCGACATCTGGGGGCTGAGTCAGCGGCAGGCGGCCCGCCGTATCGCCCTGCTGCCCCAGTCGCCGCGCGCACCCGAGGCCGTGACCGTCGCCGGGCTCGTCCGCTACGGCCGCCACCCCCACCAAGGCCTGCTGCGCCAGTGGTCGCGCGAGGACGAGCGGGCCGTACGCGAGGCGCTGACGGCCACCGGCACCGCCGATCTCGCGGCCGAACGCCTCGACCAGCTCTCGGGCGGCCAGCGCCAGCGCTGCTGGCTCGCGATGGTCCTCGCCCAGCACACCCCCGTCGTCCTGCTCGACGAACCCACCAGCGCGCTCGACCTCGGCCACGTCGTCGACGTCCTCGAACTCGTCCGCGAGGTCGCCGCCACCGGCCGCACCGTCGTCATGGTCCAGCACGACCTGGCCGCCGCCGCCCGCTACGCGGACACCGTCATCGCCATGAAGGACGGCCGCATCGTCGCCCAGGGCGCGGCCAGGGACACGGTCGACGAGGCCCTCGTCAAGGAGCTCTACGGCCTGGAGGCGGACATCCTGCGGGCGCCCGGTGACGCCTCGCCGGTCGTCGTTCCCCGGGCCCGCGCCGCCGGCTGACGGCCGCCCGGCGCCCCCTCGTCGCCCCCCGTATCCTTATTGCACATTACTTGCAACTACGGAAATTCTGCGAGAGGGGTGCCGGCATGGGCTCTCCAGTGGTGCTCGGCATCGAGTCGTCGTGCGACGAGACCGGCGCGGGGCTGGTGCGCGAGGGGCGGCTGCTGGGGCACGCGGTGGCGTCGAGCATGGACGCCCACGCCCGCTTCGGCGGGGTGGTCCCCGAGATCGCCGCGCGCGCCCATGTCCACTCCTTCACGCCCGTGGTCCGCCGGGCGCTGGACGACGCGGGGCTGCGCATGGCCGACATCGGGGCGGTCGCCGTCACCACCGGCCCCGGACTCTCCGGGGCGCTCCAGGTCGGGCTGGCCGGGGCCAAGACGCTGGCGTACACGCTGGACGTGCCGCTGTACGGCGTACACCACCTCGCCGGGCACGTCGCCGCCGACACCCTGGAGCACGGTCCGCTGCCCGACCCCTGCATGGTGCTGATCGTCTCCGGCGGGCACACCTCCCTGCTCCTGGTGCGGGATCTGGCCCGCGACCCGATCGTGCACCTGGGCGACACCGTGGACGACGCGGCCGGGGAGTGCTTCGACAAGGTCGCGCGGGTCTTCGGCCTGCCCTACCCGGGTGGTCCGGCCATCGACCGGACGGCCCGGGACGGGGATCCGCGCGCCGTCGCGTTTCCGCGCCCCCTGAGCGGGCCCCGCGACGCCCGCTACGCGTTCTCCTTCTCGGGGCTGAAGACGGCCGCGGCCCGCTGGGCCGAGCGGCACCGGATCCAGGGCGCGGATCTGCCACTGGCCGACGGAGCCGCCTCGCTCCAGGAGGCCGTCGCCGACGTCCTCACCCGCAAGGCCGTGGCGGCGTGCCGCGAGCACCGGGTGGACACCCTCGTGGTGGTGGGCGGGGTGGCCGCGAACTCCCGGGTGCGGGCCCTGGCGCAGGAGCGGTGCCGGGCGGCCGGGATCGCCCTGCGCGTCCCGTCGCTGGGGCTGTGCACGGACAACGGCGCGATGATCGCCGCCGTCGGGGACCTGCTCGTCCGGGCGGGCGCCGAGCCCGCCCCGCTGGAGGTGTCCGTCGACCCGTCCGCACCTCTGGAGCGCGCCGCCCTGCACCCCAAAGGCGTTTGCCGGGTCGGCAAAGGAGGAGAGGCGGCTTCCCGCCCCGCGCCATAGCGTGAAGAGCAGGGGCAAGCAGCCTCCCGAAGAAGATGTGCCCGCGAGGGAGCAGAGGGTGATGCGCGATGGCCGAATTCTCGGAACAAGGGGCGCGGAACGCGGGGAACCTCGGGCGGACGACCATTGCCGACGGCGTGGTCGCGAAGATCGCCTACCTGACGGCCGGGGACGTGGCCGGGGTGTACGCCCTGGGCAGCGGCTTCTCCCGGTCGGTGGGCGAGCTGCGCAAGCGCGTACCCGGGGGAGGCACGACCGCGACGCACGGCGTCAAGGTCGAGGTCGGTGAGAAACAGACGGCGGTCGACCTGGACATCGTCGTCGAGTACGGCGAAGTCATCCCGGATGTGGCCAGGGCGGTGCGCGAGGACGTGATAGCCGCCGTCGAGCGGATGACCGGGCTCGAAGTCGTCGAGGTCAACATCGCGGTGAGCGATGTGAAGCTCCCCGAGGAAGCGGAGGAGGCCGAGGAGCGGGTGCGGTGACGACCGGCACCGGGAGCCGGCGTCAGCGCGCCGGCCCGGCCGGCCCCGCCCGTCCCGTGGGCTCGGCGCCCGGGAGCGCGCAGACCGCGACACCGCGTTCGGCGACGCTGCCCAGGACCAGGAGTCCGCCCGTCCGGCAGACGCTGGTGACCATGCGGTACGAGGACCTGACCGTGCGCAGATCGCGGATCGGGACACCGTCGGGGCGGATCGCCAGGACGCGCACCGTCGGGTGCGGCGGCGGGAGGGGGCCAAGCCGCCGCAGCGCCTTCCAGGCCGCGCGGCGGACGGCGAGCGGCAGGCGGTGCAGCAGCTCCAGGGCGGCTTGGCGCGGCCCGGCCAGGGCGACCCAGAAGGCCCGGTCGGGGCCGAGGGAGAGGTTGTCGGGGTAGCCGGGGAGGCCGGCGGCGAAGGTGTCGGTGCGGCCGGCCCGGGGACCGGTGAGCCGGTAGCGCAGGAGGCGGCGGGCGCCGGTCTCGGCCACGACGAGGAAGGACTCGTCCGGGGCGAGGGCCACTCCGTTGGCGAACTGCAGCTCCGACAGCAGGACTTCGGGCGTGCCACCGGGGCGCAGCCGCAGCAGCTGCCCGGTCCCGATGTGCTCCAGGATGTCGCCCGGCCACTCGTCGAGGCCGTAGCGGCGGCTGGAGACGGTGAAGTAGACGGTGCCGTCCGCCGCCGCGGTGACATTGCTGCAGAAGCGCAGCGGCGCGCCGTCCGCCTCGTCGGCCAGGACGCGCACGGCCCCGTCGCGCGGGTCGATGTGCAGCAGCCCGCGCAGGGCGTCACACACGAGCAGTTCGCCGCCGGGGAGGGGGTGCAGCCCGAGCGGTCTGCCACCCGTGTGTGCCACCGGCTCCGCCTCGGCCCGGCCGTCGGCCGCCAGGGCGCCGTCCGCGCCCGGTCCGGCCAGGCGCAGCCGCCAGATCGTGCCGTCCGCGGCGCCGGTGAGAATGCGGCCGTCGGCGTCGGCCACCACGTCCTCGGGGCCCTCGACCTCTGGCGCGACGATACGGGGCGCCGGCAGCGACCGGGGTCCGGGCAGGCTGTCGGTCAGGGTGCGTCTCAGGTCTCCTCCTCCATACGGATCACCTTCCTGAGGTCCTCGGCGGCCTTGCCGCCCTTGCCCTCGTGCCACTCCAGCAGGGCGGCGGCGAGGGCGTCGAGCTTGCGCTGGACGGCGTGTTCCGCCCGCAGTTCGGAGTTCTTCAGCAGGGCCAGCAGAAGCAGCGTCACCGCCGTCATGACGTCCCCCACCAGCAGCTGCCAGGACAGCGGCAGATGGACGAGGTGCACCACGAGGAACACGGCGACCAGTCCGAGGCAGGTCCCGAAGAACGCGGGGGAGCTGGTGAAGTGCGAGGACTTCTGGGCCAGCTCGGCGAACCGCCCCCGCTGGTCGCCGCCTCGGCTGGCGGGGTGACGAAGACTCATGGGTTCCGTTGCCCTTCGGCCATGGGGGGTGAGCAGGGCGCCGCTGAGGGGACCCTACGCCGTCCCCGCCGTGCCGCCCGGCATCCGGCCCGCCGCCGGGGATTCGGTGTCCAGCGGCACCGCCCCGGAGCGGACCAGCCCGAGCTGTACGCCCTGCCGGGGCAGCGCGGCGTCCAGGATCCAGTCGGCGGCCACCCGGACGCGGTTGCCGGGCATCGACAGCAGGTGGTAGCCGCGGGTGACGGCGCCGGCGAGCGGGCCGGAGAGCGGTATGTGCCAGGGGTTCGCGGCGGCCTGGATCCCGCCGAGGTCGACCATGAAGCCCAGGTCGTGGTGTGCGTACGCGCGCGCGGCGCCCCGGCCGCAGGACGCCGCCACGTTGTGTGCCGCGACCCTGCCCTGCCGCTGGGCGTGCTGCGCGGTCATCGGCGTCACCTCGCCGGGGCGGGTCAGGTCCGGTACGGCCGCGGCGTCACCACAGGCGAACACCCCGGGGTGGCCCGGCACGCGCAGATACGCGTCGACGACCAGCCGCCCCCCGTCGGTGGGCAGCCCCATCGAGGAGACCAGCGGGTCGGGCCGGACGCCCACGCACCAGATCAGGCTGCGGCTGCGGACGAACTCGCCGTCGTCGAGCAGCACCCCCTCCGAGGTGGCTTCCTTGACGGACGTGCCGGTGCGGACCTCCACACCGCGGGTGCGCAGCACCCGCTCGGCGGTGTGCGACAGCCGCTCGTCGAGCCCCGGCAGCAGCCGGCCGGCGACGTCCAGCAGCAGCCAGCGGGGCCGCGGGCCGCCGCGCAGCCCGGCGTTCTGCCGCGCCAGCGCGTCGGTGAACAGCACGCCGTGGGCGGCGACTTCGGTGCCGGTGTAGCCGGCGCCGACGACCACGAACGTGGTCCTGGCGGACCGTTCGGCCGGATCCTCGGCGGCACCGGCCAGTTCGACCTGGCGCACCATGTGGTCGCGCAGGTACAGGGCTTCGGCCATACCGCGGAAGCCGTGCGCGTGCTCGGCGACGCCCGGGACGGGCAGCAGTTTGTTGACGCTGCCGACGGCCAGCACCAGCTGGTCGTACGTCAGGGAGCCCTCCCGGCCCTCGGGATCGGTGTAGCCGACCCGGCGGGCGTCGAGGTCCACGCCGTGGGCCTCGCCGAGGACGAGCCGGACGCCCGGCAGGGTGCCGGTGAGCGACACCGAGATCCGGCGCGGCTCCAGGATTCCGGCCGCCACCTCCGGCAGCAGCGGCACATGGAGAAAGTAGTCGTGGGTGTTGACCAGCACGATCTCGGCGGCCCCGCGTGCCGTCCGGGTGAGCGCGCGGGCACAGTGGTAACCGGCGAAACCGGCTCCGACGATCACGATCCGAGGGCGACGTCGCATCACGTGGACTCCTGCGGTCGGGGTCTGCTCGCGGTGGGGCACGGGCGGCCTTGCGCCCTCGCCCCGCGTGCCTCGTGTGCCCGTCGGCGGGCCGGCTACTCGCCCGACCGGGCCCCCGAAGGGCCGCGCGCCGGTGGCCCGTGCGCACATGCGTCGTGGGCCGCCGCGCGCCACAGTGAGAGGTGCGGCCCCCGGCAGGAAGGCAGGCGGACGACGTGAGCGGCAAGAACGCACTGACGGCCTACCGCGGCAAACGGCACTTCGACCGGACCCGCGAACCGGCCGGCGAGCAGGGGCCGTCCGGCGACGCGCCCTGCTTCGTCGTGCAGATCCACGACGCGAGCACCCTGCACTTCGACTTCCGGCTGGAGGTCGACGGCGTACTGAAATCCTGGTCGGTGCCCAAGGGGCCGTCCGCAGACCCGCACGACAAGCGGCTGGCGATGCCCACCGAGGACCATCCGCTGGAGTACCGGGAATTCGAGGGCGTCATCCCGGAAGGGGAGTACGGCGCGGGCACCGTGATCGTCTGGGACGAGGGCAGCTACCGCCCCCTGCCCCGGAAGAAGAAGGGCCGTACCCGCTCCTTCAGCCAGTCCCTGGAGGACGGCCACGCCTCCTTCTGGCTCGACGGCACCAAGCTGCACGGCGGCTATGCGCTCACCCGGTTCCGCACCGGCGAGGGCGCCGGGAAACGGGAGTCCTGGCTGCTGGTGAAGGAGAACGACGACCGTGCCGAGCGGCGCGGCACCCCCGACGCCCGGCGGGCCCGGTCCGTACGCAGCGGGCGCACGCTCAGGCGGGTGGCCGCCGAAGAGGGCACGGGTCGCGACGACGACTGAAACGTCCGGCTGCACGGTGGACGGTCAGCGGGCGCGCTACCCCGGCAGGTCCTCGTCGCGGGCGATGTGCACCGCCGCCTCCTCGGCCGACGCGGCGCCCCCGTCGATGCCGACGTCCCGGGCGGAGACGTCCTCGCTGCCGCCCCGCCAGAACCCCTCATCGGCGCCCACGAGCCGGCCGGCCCGCTCGTCGCCGCACTCGACGTCCACCGGCTCGCCCACCCCGCCCGGCAGATCGCCGATCCCGTCGCCGTCGGGCGCGCACACTTCCGGCACCTCCACGGACAGCCGGTGATCGAGCGACTCGCGGTCGTGGATCTCCCGTGCGGTGGTCCCGTCGTGATTGACCACGAACGGCCGCTCGGGGGGCGAGTAGCCCGTGTCCAGCGTGGCGTCGAGCCCCGGCTCGTCGAGGGCGTCCTGCATGTCCAGGTCGTTGGGGTTGTCCTGGGGGTCGGTTGTGGGCGGCTGATAGACCTCGTCGCCCATCGCGTCGTCGGACATAACCACCCTCCCTCCTCCCATCCTCGCCCCGCCGCGGACTGCGGCAGGTGCCGGTACCACCAATTGTCCGCCTCCCGGCGCCGCCCGGCAGCGCCGGGCGTCTCAGGCGCGCCGGTGCTCGGTGTGCAGCCCGACGGCCTCGGCGATGCTCTGCACATTGCCGAAGCGCTCGTTCGCGGGCAGCCGCTCGGCCATCCTGACCAGTCGGTCCGGTGCGTTGTTGCGCCGCAGCGTCTCGATGACGGCGTTCTTGTCGGCCGGGTAGAGGCTCCGGCCGAGGTGCTGGGCCAGTTCGGAGCGGAGCGTGACGTCCTGCTCGGTCATACCGCTCGGTGTGCCGCCGCGGAGGACGCCCTCGGGGGACGGCGCCGCCAGGGGCTCGCCCGCCGGCTGGAGCTCTGGCTCCTCGTCCGTGCGCAGCGAGCGCTCCGCGGTCAGCTGCTCGCGCAGCTGCTTCTTCATCACGTCGTCCCGTGCGGGGCCGGTCTTTTCCGTTCCGTGTTGCATGCCCATCGCTGCCTCCGGCTCTGCGCGTCGTACCCACCCGACGCGTCTCTCCCAGTTTCCCCGGTACCTCCGCCCTAACAACCCGAAGGCCCCGTTTCCACCCCGTGCGCGGAATTTGCTCCGAATGAGCACGGAGGGTAACCGTTGGCGCTGAGTGGGGGCATATGCCCGTCATGCTTACGGCTTTCCGGAACGGGAATCCGTAGGAGAGTCGAACGCGTGCCGATGACGGCAATTCACCTGCCGATGGCAGCCAACCGCATACCGGGAGAATCCGCGGAATCCAAGGAATCCAAGGAGGCAGCGCCATGCGACTCTCGCTCCTTCGACCGGTCATCGATCGGCCGGGACCCTGGGCAACCGTCTATGCCGATATCTCGCACGGCACCGAGGACGCCGAGAAACAACAGGAGTTGCTGGCCAGCGCCACCACCGCGCAGCTCTTCGCGCTCGGTGCGGACGAGGCCACCTGCGGCGCCGTGCACGAGGCACTGATCGCACCGCGCAGAGGTGAACCAGGGGCGCACGTCGGACGGGTGCTCTTCGCCCACGACGGTGTGGTCGTGCTCGACACCCCGCTCCCCGGCCCCCCGGCCACCCCCTTCGCGGCCTGGGGGCCGGTGCCCCGGGTCACCCCGCTGCTGGCGGCGGTCGGCGACGACCCCGTCTGCCTGGTGGTCCGCCTGGACCAGCAGGGCGCGGACCTCACCGTGCTCGGTGAGCAGGGCGCCGAGGACGCCGGCCGGGTCAGCGGCGCCGCACGGCCCATCCACTGCACCGCCACGGCCGACTGGTCCGAACGGCACTTCCAGGCCAAGGTGGAGAACACCTGGGAGCACAACGCCGGGGAGATCGCCGACGCGGTGCGCGAGGCGTTCGAGAGCTGCGGCGCCGAGGCCGTCGTACTGATCGGCGACGCCCGCGAGCGGCACCTGGTGCACGAGAAGCTGCCCGAAGCGCTGCGCGCCGTCACCTACGAGAGCGAGCACGGCGGGCGCGCGCCCGGCGCCGAGACCGCCCTGGTCGAACGGGACATCGCCCAGGTCCGGGCCGCCCAGGAACGCGAGCATGTCGCGCAGGTGACGGACCGCTTCCGGACGGGCGCCGGGCCCGGCGGCGAGACCGCCCCGCGGGCCGCGGCCGGGATCCCCGCCCTGGTCGAGGCGGCGCGGCAACACCGGATCGAGACCCTGCTGATCAGCCCGCACGGCTCGGACGTCGCACGGCAGGTCTGGGTGGGCGAGGGCGTCGACCAACTGGCCGTACGGGGCACCGAACTGCAGTCCCTCGGGGAGGACCGTCCGGCCGCCGCCCGGGCGGACGACGCCCTGGTGCGGTCCGCCGCCGCGAGCGGTGCCGAGATCGTGGTCGTACGCGACCCCGAGCAGGCACCGGCGGGCGGACTCGGTGCCATCCTGCGCTGGACGGAGGAGGGCACGCCCGAATGAGACGGGGCCGCCCGCCGACCGGTGCGTCCGGTCGGCGGGCGGTCCTGTGCGCGGCGCGGAGCCCGGCCCTGCGCCTTAAGCCCTGTGCCTCAGTCCTGCGCCTCGGCCGCCACCGGCTTCGGGATCAGGAAGGACGTGGCGATGGCCGCGGCCAGGATGATCACTCCCGCGATCATGCCGGCGGTGTAGCCGCCGGCCGACGACGCGTCCGCCGGTGCGGCGGCGGTCTTGACCGCGTAGAGGACCGCGAAGCTCAGCCCCGCGCCGAGGTTGAACGCGCCCGCGTTCAGCCCGGGCAGGAAGCCGGGGTTCTCGCGGGGGGACAGGACGATGCCGAGCCCGTTGAGGACGATGTTCGCCACGCCCGCATAGGCGACGCCCACCAGGATGGAGGTCACCAGCAGCAGGATCCGCGAGTGGCTGTGCATCGTGAGCAGCATCAGCACCACCGTCGCCACCGAGCCGACCAGGCCGATCCGCAGCACGCGCCCGTAGCCGAAGGTGGCCGCGAGACGGCCGGCGAGCGGGCCCATGGCCAGTCCGGCCAGCGCGTACGGCGACAGCGTCCACCACGCGGACTGCTCGGCGCTCATCCCCAGACCGGCCTGGGCGTCCTGGGCGAAGGCCGGGATCAGCCCGTTCATGACGGCGAAGACGCCGGTCATGGTGAGCACGGTGGTCAGCAGGGTCGCCCAGGTGGCGCGCTGCTTGAGGTGCCGGGTCGCGACCAGCGGGTGGCCGCTGCGGTTCTCGGTGCGCCAGAACAGGGCGAAGGCGGCCGCGGCCACGACGACCAGAACGGCGATCAGCGCCCAGTTGGCGGCGGCGAGCTTGCCCGCCTCGTTGAGCGCGGTCAGCAGCGAGCCGACGGAGACGACGAGCAGGGCTACGCCGGGCCAGTCCATACGACGGGCGCTGTCGTCCAGGGCCGGTGCCCTGGACTCGGGGGTGAGGGTGGCGACCAGGACGGCGGCGAGCGCCGCCACGACCGCCATCGCCCAGAAGACCGACGCGAAGCCGTGGTTGTCGGCGAGGTAGCCGCCGGCGAGCGAGTCGACGCCCGCGATGCCGCCGTTGACCGCGGTGACCACGCCGAGCAGGGTGCCGTACCGCTTCGGCTCCTGCACCTCCACCCGCAGCATGATCAGGCACAGCGGGACGACCGGACCGCATACGCCCTGGATGACGCGGCCCGCGAACAGCATCGGCACGCTGGTCGCCAGCGCGGCGATCACACAGCCGACGACCATCAGGCCGAGCATGCCGGCCAGCACCCGGCGGCGGCCGATGACATCGCCCAGCCGCGGCAGGAACAGGGAGAACAGGGCCGCCGAGGTGAAGAACGCGGTCTGGGTGAGGCCGATCTCGGCGGAGCTGGCGCCGAGGGTGTCCTCGATGTTCTTCAGCGCGGGGCTGAGCATGCTGGCGTTGAGCTGGAAGGCGAAGCACGCCGCGAGCAGCGCGGTGAGCAGGACGCCTATCCGGACGCCGGAGCCGGTGCCGCCCACCGGGGCGAGGGGGCGCTGGGTGGTGGAGGTGCTCATGCCTTGACGTCGCCGATCCGCTGGAGTGCGTCCACGACGAGGTTCCAGAACCGCTCGTGGTCGAGCTTGACCGCGACCTGGGTGGTGCAGTCGTCCGGTGCCGGCGCACGGAAGTCCGTCACGGTCATGCCGAGCGTCAGCTCACCGCGCAGCTCGATGTCCACCGGAGCCCTGCGCACGGTCATGACGCCCGGGTCGATGACGTACGCCACCGCGCACGGGTCGTGCACCGGCGGGTGCTCGAAGCCCTGGTTCTCCCGGTAGGCCTCGCGGAAGAAGTCCAGCAGCTCCAGCACGAACGTGGCCGGCTCGGTGCCGACCGCGGCGATCTTCTCCTCGACCTCGGGGGTGGCCAGCGCCTGGTGCGTCAGGTCCAGGCCGACCATCGTGACCGGCCACTTCTCGTTGAAGACGATATGGGCGGCCTCGGGGTCGATCTTGATGTTGAACTCGGCGACCGCGCTCCAGTTGCCCTCGTGGAAGCCGCCGCCCATCAGCACGACCTCGCGCACCCGCTCCGCGATCCGCGGCTCCTTGCGCACGGCCATGGCGATGTTGGTCAGGCCCGCCGTCGGCACGAGGGTGATCTCGCCGGGCTCGTGGGACATCACGGTGTCGATGATCAGGTCCACGGCGTGCCGGCGGTCCAGCTCGATGGTGGGCTCGGGCAGCTCGGGGCCGTCCAGCCCGCTGTCGCCGTGCACCTCCGGCGCCGTCTCGATGGCCCGTACGAGCGGACGCGGGCAGCCGGCCGCGAAGGGGACGCCCGTGATCCCGGCGATCCGCGCCACGGACAGGGCGTTGCGGGTCACCTTCTCGACCGTCGCGTTCCCGACCACGGTCGTCACGGCGACCAGCTCGACATCGGGGTTCCCGTGTGCCAGGAGCATGGCGATCGCATCGTCATGCCCCGGGTCGCAGTCAAGGATGATCTTTCTGGCCAACGGGGGAGCCCCTTTGCTCTGCGGAACGGTGGTGCGGGGGTGCGGGGTGAAGTCTCTGGGAGCGCCGCAGGAGGCTGCTGCCGCTGGAAAACGTTCTCCGAGAATTTCGCTCATCGCTCCGCCCGATGTCAACGGAGTGTGAGCCATCCGACCGGCTTGGCACGTATTGATCCACTTGATCTGGGCCACAGACACGGTGAGTGAGCGGTGATAACGTTTGCCGCCCTCATCCGGTACGGCTCGACCCGAAGGGGCGCACCACCGTGGCCGAAGTCACCCTCAAGGACGTCGCGCTGGCGTCCGGCTGCTCCATCGCCACGGTCTCCCGCGTACTGGCCGGCACCCGCCCCGTCGGTGCCGAGACCGCCCGCACCGTGCGCGAGGCGGCCGAGCGCCTGGGCTACCGGCCCAACCATGTGGCCCGTGCCCTGCGCAGCCGCTCCACCGGGACCGTCGGACTCGTCCTGCCGCAGATCACCAACCCCTTCTTCCCCTCCCTCGTACGGGAGCTGGAGCACGCCCTGCACGCCGAGGGCCGGGCCGTGCTCCTGGCCGACTGCGACGACGACCCGGTGACCGAGGCGGCCCGGATCGGCGCCCTCCTGGGCCGGCGGGTCGATGCCCTGCTGCTGATCCCGGTCGACGAGCGGCACAGCCGGGAGGCCGTGGTGAGCGCGGCGGCCCAGGTCCCGCTGGTGCTGCTCGACCGCGGCTGCGGCCCCGGCGTCGCCGACTCGGTCGCCGTCGACAACGCGGCCGGGATGGCCCTCGTGCTGGAACACCTGGCCGCCACCGGACGCCGCCGTCCCTGCTTCATCGGTGCGGCCGGAACCGCCTCGGCGGCCGTCGAGCGGCGCGCGGCGTACGAGGCGGGCGTCGCGGCCCTGGACCCGTCGGCACCCGGGCGCAGCGCACTCGGCGACTTCTCGGTGGAGTGGGGCCGGGCCGCCGTCGACCGCCTCTGGCCGTCCCGGCCGGATGCCGTGATCTGCGCCAACGACCTCATCGCGGCCGGTGCGCTGCAGCGGCTGCGGCAACTGGGCGCGGACGTACCGGGCGAGGTCGCCGTCACCGGCTTCGACGACATCCCGCTCGCGGGCCTGGCCGACCCGGCGCTGACCACCGTCCGCCAGCCGGTCGGTGAACTGGCCGCCGAGGCCGCCCGGTTGCTGGCCCGGCGGCCTGCCGGGGGAGAACGGGGCCCGCGGCGTACGGTCCGGCTCGCACCCGAACTCGTCGTCCGCGCCTCCAGCACACCGGATCCGCGCCCCCTTGACCGTACGCGGTCAGCCAGTAAAGTCTAGACCAATCACCCTCACCCTCGCGCAACCCACCCCCCTCGCGAAAGGGTTGACATGGACAAGAAAAGAAGGCTGGCCCTCGCCATCGGTGCGGGAATCGCCCCGCTGCTCGTCGTCACCATGCCGGCGAGCCCGGCCAGCGCCCACGGCTACGTCTCCGCACCCCCCAGCAGACAGGCGCAGTGCGCCGCCGGCACCATCGAATGCGGTCCGATCAAGTGGGAGCCGCAGAGCGTCGAAGGCCCCAAGGGGCTGACCAGTTGCAGCGGCGGCAACAGCCAGTTCGCCGACCTGGACGACGACTCCAAGGGCTGGAAGGTCACGCCGATCGGCAGCTCCCAGACCTTCAGCTGGAAACTGACGGCACGTCACTCCACCAGCACCTGGCAGTACTTCGTCGGCGGCAACAAGGTGGCGGAGTTCAACGACGGCGGTGCCCGGCCGCCCGAGACCGTCACCCACACCGTCAACTTCGGCGGTATCACCGGCAAGCAGAAGATCCTCGCAGTCTGGAACATCGCCGACACCGCGAACGCCTTCTACGCCTGCATCGACGTCAACATCGGCGGCTAGGGCCCGTCTGACGGGTCATCGGACAGGCCCTGGCGAAGCTCTTCCCCCGCCGGACCCCCGCCGGACCCCTCCCGGGGCCCGCCACCTCGCCGCCCTGCGCCGCCCGTGAAGCGAGCGGCGGCCGGCAGGGCGACGAGGGCGGCGGGCGCACCCGTTACGATCGGCCATTCAAGGCCGATGTGGGTGGCCGCTGCCGGGAGGAAGAGATGGGCCTGTTCCGCCGAGGACCGAAGCGGGATTCCCGCGAGCTGGCACGCGACGGGGAGTTCGGCTTCTTCTCCGAGCGCGAAGGCGGTGTCTTCAGATCACAGGTCCGGCAGGCCTTCGCGGAACAGGGCCTGGAAGTGACGGTGTACGCGGGCCTGGTCACCGACTCCGCGGGCCGTCAGTTCGGCCTCGGCAACCTCGCCGCGGTGTGCCATCGCGACCGGCGCGGCGAGCGCAGCTGGCCCGCGCTGATCCGGGACCACGTCGGCAAGGTGCTGCGGACGATGGACGGCCCGCAGCCGCTGGACATCCTCAGCGAGGACGAGATCCGGGCCTGCCTCTATCCCCGGGTCGTCGCCCAGGAGACGCTGCCGGCCTCGGACTCCTTCCGCTACGGCAGGGAGCCGGCGCCGGGGCTGCGCGAGGTGCTCGCGCTCGATCTGCCCGAGGCGGTGCAGATGCTGAGCGAGGACTCGCTGACCGACCTCGGGGACGTGGCCGAGCTGCGGATCCGGGCGATGAACAATCTGCGCGCACTGCCCGTCGAAGGGCATGAGACGGTGCGGCGCGGCGACGGCTCGGCGTTCGAGGTGCTGCTCGGCGACTCCTTCTTCACCGCGAGCCGGGTCCTGGTGCTCGACGAGCTGGTGCAGCGGATCATGGGCACCGGTCTCACCCCGGACGGCGCGCTGGTCGCCATGCCCTTCCGGCACCAGCTGGCGTTCCACCGCATCCACGACACCCAGGTCATCCCGGCGCTGCAGGCCATGGCGCAGTTCGCGGCGGCCGGTCACGAGGACGCGGCGGGTGCCATCAGCCCCAAGGTGTTCTGGTGGCGCGGGGGCGTCATGACCCCGCTGAGCGAGCCGGACGGCGACGGGCTGCGGGTCGTCGTGGACGGGGACTTCCAGCGGCTGCTGGAGCGGTTGGTGGAGGGCGAGGACTGATCGCCCGCGGGCCCCGGGTGCCGCCCCGCACACACCGCACACGAATTTTCTCGCCGAATCTTCACCGCGGGGGAACCGATGCCGCCCGCCGTCCGTTTTCCTTAGTGAGGCCCCGCGCTCTCCCCCGTGCGTGGGGCCTCACCACTGCCCCGCGCGGCCACCGCTCAGTCGCCGAGCAGCGCCCGTTCCTCGTCGCTGAAGAGCCGGGAGCGGATCAGAAAGCGGACGCCCTCGGGCGCCTCCAGGGAGAAGCCGCTGCCCCGCCCCGGTACGACGTCCACGGTCAGATGCGTGTGCCGCCAGCGTTCGAACTGGTCGGCCGACATCCAGAACCCCACCGGCTCCGGCACCCCCGCCACGCTCAGCCGGGCCAGCAGCACATCCGCCGCTCCCGTACGGAACTCCCCGGCGGGGTAGCACATGGGGGCGCTGCCGTCGCAGCAGCCGCCGGACTGGTGGAACATCAGCGGACCGTGCTGATCGCGCAGCAGGCGCAGCAGTTCGGCCGCCGACGCGCTGAGCGCGATGCGCGCGGCCCCGTCCGCCGCACCGGCCTCCACGGCCGCCGACTCCCACCCGTCGCCGCCGCCCATCAGCGGCGGCCCGGCTCTGCCGTGGAGCGGCTGACCAGCGGGTTCCTGGCTTCACAGCGGTACATGCGTCTCTCCTGTCCTGACCGGCCGGATGCTGGCCACCGGGCTGGCCGGTGCGCCTCGTCCAGTTAACCCCCGGGAAGGTTGCGGGGTGGTTGCACGCCATGACGGAGTGTTGCCCGGCGGGGGCCGGGGGTGAGCCGTGTCTCACCGGGGCGGCGCCCCTTGTTTATGCAACGAGTTGCATAGAAGGATCGGGGTATGGCGCTCGACCACGCGATCCTCGTCTCCCTGCTGGAGAAGCCGGGCTCGGGCTATGAGCTCTCCCGGCGGTTCGAGCGGTCCATCGGCTACTTCTGGACCGCCACCCACCAGCAGATCTACCGCGTACTGAAGCGGATGGAGAGCGACGGCTGGATCGCGGCCCGCGAGGTGCCGCAGCAGACGCGGCCGGACAAGAAGGAGTACTCCGTCGCCGCCCTCGGCAGAGCCGCCCTCTCCCAGTGGCTGCACGAACCGATCGAGCCCGAAAGCGTCCGGCACGAGCTCGCCGTGAAGATCCGCGGCGCGGCCTTCGACGAACCGGCCGCGCTGATCCGCGAGGTCGAACGGCACCGCCAGGCGCACACCGACCGGCTCGCGCACTATCTCGCGGGCGAGCGGCGCGACTTCACCGGCCCCGACGCCCCCGAGCCCGACGCCGGACGGGAGCTCCAGCACGTCGTGCTGCGCGGCGGCATCGCGTACGAGCGGATGACGCTGGACTGGCTCGACGACGTCCTCGCCACCCTCCGCCGGCTCGCTGCCGGGCGCTGACCGGCACCACCCCGAACCTCACCTCCCGAACCCTCACCTCCCGAGCAGGAAAGGCGAACACCCATGGCCGACCCGCTGCTGTTCAACCCCCGCACCTACGACCCGGCGCACTTCGACCCCGAGACCCGCAGGCTGCTGCGCGCCACCGTCGACTGGTTCGAGGAGCGCGGCAAGCGCAAGCTGATCGAGGACTACCGCTCCCGCGCCTGGCTGGCGGACTTCCTCGCGTTCTCCGCCAAGGAAGGGCTGTTCGCGACGTTCCTGACCCCCGCCTCCGCCGCCGACGGGCAGCAGGACAAGCGCTGGGACACCGCCCGGATCGCCGCCCTCAACGAGATCTTCGGCTTCTACGGACTCGACTACTGGTACGCCTGGCAGGTCACCATCCTCGGCCTCGGCCCGGTCTGGCAGAGCGACAACGCCGCCGCCCGCACCCGCGCGGCCGAACTCCTCGAACAGGGCGAGGTGTTCGCCTTCGGCCTGTCGGAGAAGGCCCACGGCGCCGACATCTACTCCACCGACATGCTGCTGGAGCCCGACGGTGCCGGCGGCTTCCGGGCCACCGGCTCCAAGTACTACATCGGCAACGGCAACGCCGCAGGGCTCGTCTCCGTCTTCGGCCGCCGCACCGACATCGAGGGCCCGGACGGCTATGTCTTCTTCGCCGCCGACAGCCGCCACCCGGCGTACCACCTCGTCAAGAACGTCGTCGACTCCTCGAAGTACGTCAGCGAGTTCCGCCTGGAGGACTACCCGGTCGGCCCGGACGACGTCCTGCACACCGGCCGCGCGGCCTTCGACGCCGCCCTCAACACCGTCAACGTCGGCAAGTTCAACCTCTGCACCGGCGCCATCGGCATCTGCGAGCACGCGATGTACGAGGCCGTCACCCATGCGCACAGCCGCATCCTCTACGGCCGCCCGGTGACCGCCTTCCCGCATGTGCGCCGCGAGCTGACCGACGCCTACGTCCGCCTCGTCGGGATGAAGCTGTTCAGCGACCGCGCCGTCGACTACTTCCGCTCCGCCGGCCCCGACGACCGCCGCTACCTGCTCTTCAACCCGATGACGAAGATGAAGGTGACCACCGAGGGCGAGAAGGTCATCGACCTGATGTGGGACGTGATCGCCGCCAAGGGCTTCGAGAAGGACACCTACTTCGCCCAGGCCGCCACCGAGATCCGCGGGCTGCCGAAGCTGGAGGGCACGGTACACGTCAACCTCGCCCTGATCCTGAAGTTCATGGGCAACCACCTGCTGAACCCGGCCGAGTACGCGCCGGTGCCGAGCCGCCTGGACGCGGCCGACGACGCGTTCCTCTTCCGGCAGGGACCGGCCCGCGGCCTGGGCTCCATCCGCTTCCACGACTGGCGCGCCGCCTACGACGCCTACGCCGAGCTGCCCAACGTCGCCCGCTTCCGCGAGCAGGCGGACGCCCTGTGCACGTTCGTCACCACAGCCGCTCCCGATGAGGAGCAGAGCCGCGACCTCGATCTGCTGCTCGCCGTCGGCCAGCTGTTCGCGCTGGTCGTGCACGGTCAGCTGATCCTGGAGCAGGCCCGGCTGACCGGCTTGCCCGAGGACGTGCTCGACGAGCTGTTCGCCGTCCTCGTCCGCGACTTCTCCGCGCACGCCGTCGAGCTGCACGGCAAGGACTCCGCCACCGCCCAGCAGCAGAGCTGGGCACTGGGCGCGGTCCGGCGCCCGGTCGCCGACGCCGCCCGCTCGCAGCGCGTCTGGGAGCGCGTCGAGGCACTGGCCGGAGCGTACGAGATGGCGCCGTAACCCCTTCCGCTCCGGATCCCGCGGAGCGGGGCGGGCACGGGACGGGGGCCGGTGCGCCGACGGTACGACGTCGGCGCACCGGCCCCCGAAACCGGTCGGAACAGGCCTCGGCAGCGGTCAGAACAGACCCTGTGTCAGCGCGACCGAGTCCGGTACGGCGACCTCCTCCGGAGGGCTCAGGGGCATGATGCCCAGGATCTGCTGGATGACGTAGTGGGCCGACATCATCGCGCCCTCCTGCCAGCCGGGCAGCGGCGAGATCTGGTCGCCGGTGACGAAGAACGCATCGGTGCCCTCGGGCTGGAGCAGCTGCTTGTACGCCTTCTTGTGCCCTTCCTGCTGCGGCTTCCAGGCCGCCCATCCGCCCAGCTGGTGGGGGACTTTGTGCCAGGCGACGGAGACGGCCTTCTCATCGGGGACGAGCTTTCGGTCCGCGAACTCCGGGTGCAGCTCGACGGCGCCTTTGCGGGCCAGCTCCAGACGCTTTTCCGGAGAGCGCTTGCCGAGTTCCTCGGCCGCGCCCCCGAAGTTGTAGGCGCCGGTCAGGGTCCCCTTGTCCGAGAAGTAGTCGTTGGACGGGTACCACACTTGGGTGATGTTGTGGCCGGTCCAGCTGATGCCGCCGTAGATCCCCTCGATGTCGTCGCTGCTGTCGAGGTCGCCCTCCCAGAAGCGGCGGTTCGCCTGCCAGCCGACCTTGCAGGTCTTCTCGAACTCCACGGCCTTGATCGCCTTGGTGAAGGGATCGGAGAAGCGGGTCAGCCTGAGCTTGCGCAGCACCGGGAGGGGGATGCTGCTGACGCAGTGGCGGGCGCTGTCGTGGAACTCGGCGTCGCCCTTGCCGTAGGTGAGGTTGACCCCGAGGCCGCCCGGATCGATCTCGATCTCCCGGACCTCGGCACCGAGCACGATCCTCGCGCCGGCCCGTTTGGCCTCCCGCGCCAGCGCCCTGACGATGTGGTCCATGCCCCCGACCGGCTGGAACATCGTGGCCTGCCACAGATAGTCGACGGGCTGGTAGAAACGGGCCTTCCAGAAGCCCGAGTGCACCAGGTCCTCGAAGGACAGCGGCGGGGCCGGTTCGGGCCACTCCTCGATGCCCGGCCGGTCCAGGTAGCCGGAGCGGGTGGAGCCACGGTACTTGCCGTTCGTGTCGAGCGCGCCGAACACCCGCAGCAGGTCCCGCAGTTCACCGGTGAAGGCGTCCGTGCTGACCAGCGTCTCGGACAGCTTCGCCGCGAGATGGCCGCGGGTGTCGTTCGCCACCCGCCGGTTGGGCCAGGTCACCGCGGCACCCGGCGGACGCACCCGGTTCGCCGTGGTCTCCATGACGTACGGCTGCAGCTCCACACCGAAGTCCCGGCAGTACCTGAGCACCCGGCGGTGGTGGTACGGGATCCGTCCGGGCCCGAGGTTGAGGTACAGGCCGTCGTCGAACGCGCAGGTGTGCGTGCGGGTGACGCCCCCCTCCCCGTCGATCTCATAGAGCTCGTCGCCCCGCCGCGCGGTGCGGTTGCGCCCGCCGACGCGCTCCTGCGCCTCCAGGACGGTGACCCGGTAGCCGAGCATGCTCAGTTCGTAGGCGGCCGTCAGACCCGCCACGCCGGCGCCCAGGACCAGCACCTTCTCGCCGTCGCCGGGGCGACCGGCGGGCCGTACGGTGCCGGTCCAGCCGATGGCCTCCGGTCCGGAAAGACCGCTCATGGCGTGCCGGAGCGCCTTCGCGGGGGCCCCGACGGGGGCGTCCACCGCCGCGCGCCGCTGTCTGTTCGAGCCGGTCATGCCGGCCTCCCTTCCGACGGTGCGCCACCGGGCGGCGGACACTTCTCGGCGATCTTGTACTTGAGCGCCTCGGGGTAGTCGCGCCGCGCGAACCGCACCCGCACGACGACCGGGCCCTGGTTGATCGCGTCGGTGGGCTCGCCGATCTGCTGGAGCAGCGCCTCCAGCTCGTCGTGCGTACCGACCGTGAATCCGTGCATCGGGTACTTGTCGGAGCCGAAGACCTGCGCGAGCTCCTCGTACTTCCAGGGATGCAGTTCGTTGTAGAAGTCGGCGCCGTCGGAGGACGGCGTCGGCACCCCCTCCTTGTAGTAGCAGGGGTGCACCAGCATCTGCTCGATGCCGTAGAAACCCTCGTTGTCCAGGACGAACACCACGGGGCGCAGCCCGTGCCGCACCTGGGTGGACATCTCCTGGCAGGTCTCCTGGAACGAGCCGTCGCCGACGAACACCATCGGCCGCTTGCCCGCGTGGCGCCGGCCGAGCGCCACGCCGGTGGCCGCGCCGACCGAGTAGCCGATGGACAGCCAGCTGTTCTGCGCCACGTACGAGGCGCGCTCCGCCATCCGCAGGTTCATCGAGCCGATCAGCGCGAACCCGGCGTCGGAGACCACCGTGAACGGATTGCTGCGCTCGCCCTGCCCCTCGCCGGTCTGCGACTCCAGGAAGGCGTTGAGGTGCCGGAAGAAACTGTCGTACGTCACGCTCGTCGGGTACGGACCGCCGGTCTGCGAGTCCAGGAAGGCGACGGTGCTCGCGGGGACGTCCAGGCCGTCGTCGTGCGCGCGGGCGAAGTAGTCCGCCTCGAAGGCGCCGGCCCCGAATTCGATGATCAGGCGGTCCCGCAGCGCGGGGATGAACTCGGCGAGCCGGACGTCGGGGAAGTACGACGCGCCGACCCGCACCCCCTCGTGGGCGGCGACCGCCCAGTCGTCGCCGATCGACCGCATGCCGCCGAGGTTCTTCGAGGTCGCCCACGAGCCGAGTCCGATGCGGCAGCCGGCGTTGTGGAACACCTTGGCCACGTTCTCGTTGCTGGCCTTGCCGTTGTAGACGCCGGAGAAGCCCCAGGTGTACTCGGAGACCACGGACTTGGCGCCGACGGTGGTGCAGAACGGGATGCGGGTCTCGCGCACCAGCCGGGTGAACTCGTCGGACAGCCGGAAGCGGTCGATCTCCTCACCGGCCCACAGGATCGGGTTCCCGAAGCGCTGGACCAGGTCCACGCAGGCCGTGACCGCACGGTCGAGCATGCGCTCGTTCTGCTCGGTGACGGGCCGCTCCCGCCGGGTCAGCCGGCCGCGCGGTGCGGCACACCGCGCCTCCCAGACGTCCTCCATGACCTCCAGGTAGACCGGTCTGCGGTGCGAGAGGCACGCGGTGATCGCGCCGTCGATCTGGGTGGGGGCCAGGCCCGGGTGGGAGATGGCCTGGGCGTCCACCGTCACCTGGCGGTAGACCTCCAGATTGCTCTCCGGGCGCTGGGACATATGTGAGGTCAGCAGGCCGATCGCCCGCTGGTTGAGCCACTCCTCATAGGTGGGCGCGGCATTGATCGCGATCAGCGGCACATGCTCGGCGTAGCCGCCGCCGATCGCGTTGAGCAGGTTGAACGCGCCCACGCTGTAGGTGACCGCGACCGCGCCGACGCCCTGCTCGCCGAGCGCCGGCTCCGCGTCGGCGGCCGTCACCCGCGCGTACGCGTCCGCGGCCTGGCCCGCGCCCCCTTCGGTGGGGGTGCCCACCCAGCGCACCGTGGTCTTCTCGTGCAGGGTCGACAGGAACGGGCCCAGGTGGTTGCCGGGCACGCCGAACAGATGGGTGATGCCGAGCTGCTCCAGCCTGATGGCGAGGTACTCGGCCACCGTGCAGGTCTGCGAGGTGGTCATGGCGTCAGCACCTCCTGCCGCTCCCGCTCCCGCTGCCGGTCCGAGGACGCGGTGGACAGGCGGCGCTCGCGCGGCGCCCCGGCCAGCCCGGCGAGGTCGCTCTCGTCCGCCGCGGGGGCCTCGTGCACGGCGATGGCGGCGCGTACCGCCGTCTCCACCGCTCCCTCGATCCAGGCGTGCTTGAGCGACACATGCTCACCGGCGAAGTGCACCGGCCCCTCGGCGCGCACCACGTCGAGGTGGAAGCTGGTCATCTGGTGCGGGGTGTAGACGGCGGCCTCACCGCAGGCGTACGGGTCGCGCAGCCAGCTCTGGGTCGCCCCGGCGCCGGTGAAGAAGACCTCGATCCGGCGGCCGTGCACGGTCTGGAGGTTCTCCAGGGCGTATCCGTAGCGCTCGTGGTCCTCGAACGAGTCCCAGCGGGCCGCGTCGTCCGACCAGGAGTAGGCGGCCAGCACCACGCCGCCCTTGCTTCCGGGGACGGGGTGGGAGGGGTAGTACATGAAGCGGTTGGGGTTGTCGGTGGTGGAACCGCCGCCGTAGGCGTGGGTGGCCGGCCGCACCCCGCCGCGCAGCGTGGAATTCCGGTGGTACTCCACCTGCTTCTGGCCGATGCGCTTCTCGTCCACGCTCGGATGGGCGCCGAGCAGCCCGGTGGGCAGGTCGCGCAGCGGCTTCGGCACGGCCACCGCGGCCTCGGCGTCGTCCTCGCCCCACCGCTGGTAGTACTCGTACAGACCGGGCGCGATGGCGTCCAGTTCGCGCTTCCAGTCCGCCTCGGTGAACTCCCACCAGCGGCGCGAGAACTCCAGCAGCACCTTGGTGGCCTGGTCGTAGTGCGTCTCGATGACGGCGCGGCGCTTCTTGTAGGAGAACGGCGGGGTCACGGTGGTGAACCGCAGGCTGGAGAAGGGGATGGTGACGATCGCCAGGTCGCCGGTCCAGGTCTGCTCCTGCGCGTACGGCTCGCCCTCGGGCACGGTCTGGATGGCGACGGCGGGGCCGTCCGGTCCGACGAGCCCGCTCTGGTGGCCGTCGCGGCCGGCGTCGTAGTACTCCAGCCGGACCATCCGCTGGCCCATCACGATCTGGTCCCGCAGATCCTTGGCGAGCGCCTCCGGAAGCTTGCGGCTGCCGCCCTCGATCTCCCAGTACGTGGTGCCGGGGTCGATGTCGCTGCGGCCCAGGAAGCTGTGGAAGAACGCCAGGTGCAGCCGGGACGTCATGTTCTCGATCGTCCCGATCGCCTCGACGGCCTCATCGCTGAACCCGGCGTACTCGCGCAGGAAGCGGCCCATCGAATAGCCGTCGAAGTCGCGGATGACGCCGGCCCAGCCGTCCAGCCACTCCTTGAAGGGCTTTCTGACCCGCGTCCCGTCGCTCTGCAGCACGGAGTAGTAGTCGCGCACCGGCTCCAGGGCCTGGTTGACCATGTCGGCGACGGTCAGCCGCGATTCGCAGCCGGTGAGGTGGAATCCCTCGTTGATCGGGGACGGGTCCTTGGCGTACTGGGCGCGCCGGGACTGGGTGCGGTTGGTGCGGATCCAGGTGTGGTTGCGCTTGTCCGGCTCCCGGAACTCGGGGCTGGGATCGCCGTTGGTCCAGATCGTGCCGTCCTTGAACGACTTGTAGACCACCGGCGGTACGGGGGCGGTCTGATTGCCCGTCGTCGGATCGATGTCGACGTTGAAGAACAGCCGCCGCTTGAGGCCCAGCCGGTCGATCAGCGCCAGGGTCAGGGGGTGGAAGCTCGGCAGCCGCATCGCCCCGGCCTCCGCGTACTGCGCGGGGTCGGTGAACGGCGCCTTCTGGCCCTTCTTGGCGTGGAAGGTCTTGATCCGGCCGCCGACGCGGTTGGCGTTGGCCTCCAGGATCGTCACATCGTGCCCGGCGCGGGTCAGCAGATCGCCGGCGACCAGACCGGCGATGCCCGCGCCCACGATCAGGATGCGCTTGGGGGCGGCGGTGGGCTCCAGCCCCTCGTCGATCAGCACCTTGAGGTAGCGCAGCTTGAGGTCTTCGTTGGCGGGCTCGGGGCCGACCAGCAGGAGTTCGCGGGCGAGCTGCTGATAGGTCTTCTCGTTGGCGCGGTCGACCGCGCTGCGCGCACCGCGGCTGTCATGGCGGGTGTCGTTCATGGCGGCTCAGGCCTTCTCGTGCAGGGACTGGTACGCGGCGAGCCGCCGCAGGGTCGAGACGGAGGGCGTGAAGGCGTACACCGCACCGGTGGTACGGACGAACCGGTCCATCGACACGGTGCCTTCCTGGCCGTCGGCCAGCACGATGTGCGCGTCCGGGCTGCCGGAGGAGCCCTGCTTGAGGGTGCCGGTCACCTTGTCGATGCCGTTGGGCGCACCCTCCGTGCCGGGGCGGAAGTTGGGGTTGTTCGACCAGGCCCGCTGCACGAACTCGAATTGCCGCTCGAGCGACGTGCCGTAGCACACGAACATCAGGCCGCGGTCCGTGTCGTCCTTGACTCCCGTGTACGGGGCGCCGTACGGAATGCCGCGGCGCATGAGGCGGTGCTGCTGGCCGGCCTCGAAGTGCCGGGGATGCGTTCTGCGGATATGCGCCGCGCACGGGGTGTGTTTCCCCGCCCCGTCGTTCTCGTAGGTGAAATCGTTGCGGCTCGAACCGACCCCGGTCACCGGGTTCTGGCCCTGGGCCAGCGGGGTGCCGTCCTTCTTGCGGCCGACCAGACAGGCGCCCAGCAGTTCCGGCGAAATGGCGTGCGGCTGGAATTTCCCCGCCTCGCGTACCACGGCCTCGTTCCAGCCGGCGACGTCCTGCCGCAGCCGGCGCACCACCTGAAGGGAACCGTTGTCCATCCACGCGGGTGCCTCGGGCGGGCTTCCGCTCTCACTCTTGTGACCGAAGACGAATTCTCCGGGCTCGACGAGTACCGTCCCCGCACGGTTCTCCCGGAATCCGGGATCGTCCCGGTCCGCACGGTGGAAATCCTTGACTCCCGGCTGGGAGATGGCGTCCTTGTACCCGAAGTGCTCGTGCCCGCGCAGGTCTCCGGTCAGGGTGCGGCCGTCGTCCTGATGGACCAGCGTCACACCGTGTGCCGAATCCGCGGCGGCGATGTTCTGGATTTTCTCCTCCAGTGCCTCCTCGGTGTCCGCGGCGACGATCAGTACGGCGTGCACACCGTTGCGGTCCGAGCCGAAAAGCCAGTGCTCGGGGGCGCTCGTACCGTGGTCGCCGAGGTCCGGCGCCCGGCCGTCCGCGCCCTTCACAAACGATCCGAAGGGCGTCAGATCCTCCTGCACCCTCTTGGGCTCGCGGGCGACCCGGAGCAGGCCTTCACACGTTAACGACACCCCGACCCAGGTGGCGGCGATGGACGGATCCTGGCCGTAGGCCCGGCGGGAGAGGGAGAACTCCTCGTTGAAGTCCTCGACCGTGGTGGTCACCGAGACGGTGTTCAGCATGACGGACAGCCAGCCGCGGCCACCCGCGCCCTCATCGTCCGGGAAGCGCATATAGCGGAACGCCATGTAGTCCTTGTTGAACCCGGCCAGGATGTTTCCCTGGATTTCCCTGGACCGGCGCAATGGCGGTTCCGGCAGCTGCTCGATATCGGGAGCGGCCGTAGGGCGCGCTGAGATCGTGGTCACTTCTCTCCCTCTGGAGTTTCGGGTGCCGCAGGGCGTACCGGAGGATGACGCGCGCACGCGAAAACCGGTCCCCGGGACCCTGAAGGCGAAATCGATGCGGAGAAAACACAAGGGCACACCAAAGCGAGCCGGTGTACCGGCCTGTGGCGCCAGCCCAGCATCGAATCCGCCGCCCCGCAGTACGACCGGCGCCAACCGGAGCACAGCGCCACTCGTCCTGGTGACCCGGCAGGACGGAGGGCCAAGCGGTCCTCAGCGCCGCGGAGCGGCCGCCTCCAAGGCGGATCTTGACCTTGACACTGATGTCAAGCCCTAACGTCGCCCCCCATGAGCACACATTCCCGCGACGGCCGGGCGGCGGCCGCCCGCTCCTTCCTCTTCGTCCTCGGCAGCTCCCGCCCCGACGGCAACACCGAGCTCCTCGCCCGCGCCGCCGCCGAGCAGCTGCCGGCCGGCACCCCGCAGCGCTGGGTGGACCTGACCCGGCTGCCGCTGCCCGACTTCCAGGACGGACGGCACGAGACCGACACCTGGCCGGCCGGGGAGAACGAGGAGACCCTGCGGCAGGCCACCCTGGAGGCCACCGACATCGTCCTCGCCTCGCCCCTGTACTGGTACACCCTCTCCGCGCAGACCAAGCGCTACCTCGACTACTGGTCGGGCTGGCTCACGGTCCCCGGTTCCGACTTCAAGGAGCGGATGGCGGGCCGGACCCTGTGGGGGGTGACGGTCATGGCGGACCGCGACGAGGCCGTCGCCGACGGGCTGGTGACCACCCTGACGCACACGGCGGCGTACCTGCGGATGCGCTTCGGCGGCGTGCTGTTCGGCAACGGCTCCCGCCCCGGCCAGGTGCAGGCCGACGAGCGGGCCGCGATCCGCGCCAAGACCTTCTTCCAGAACGAGGCCCCGCTCGCCCGCTTCCCCTACGAGCAGCAGCCCGAAGCGGGCACCCCCTAGCTCACCCGGCCCAGGCGAGAGCTGTCCCTCACCCGGCCGCCACCGCCTCCGCCGCCCCCCGGCCCAGGAGGTCGTGGAGGAGGCGGGTGGCGGGGAGTTCGGGGTGGAGGTAGACGTGTTCGCCGCGCTGGCCGACGGCTGCGAGGAGGGCGTGGAAGGTGGTCTTCGCGTCCTCCGTCCGTCCGGCCCGGTGCTGGGCCTGGCCGAGGAGGCCCAGGTGGAGGGGGCGGCGCAGATGGGTTCTGGAGTCGCTGAGTTCGGCGAGGGAGGAGTGCATCAGGGTGAGACCGTCCTCCCGTCCGCAGTGGGTGAGGCCCCAGCCCTCCAGCATGCCGAGCATCGCCTTCCAGTAGAGCAGCCCGTGTTCGTCCGCCAGGCGGACTCCCTCGGCGCCGGAGGAGCGGGCCGTGCGGGCGTCGCCCTCCCAGGCCGCCACGACCGCGTCCACGTAGAGCGCGAAGGAGCGGTCGGAGGGCCTGCTGTCGTACTCGGTGAGGCGCAGCAGTTCGCGGCGGCGTGCCGTGGCGGTCTTGCGGTCGCCCAGGAGCCAGTGGGTGAAGGTGTCGTAGGAGCGGCAGGAGACGCGCGGGTCGTGCTGGAAGGTGCGGGCCAGGGTGTGGCCTTCGCTGGCGTAGCCGTCCGCCATGGCGACGCCGTGCTCCAGTTCGGCGAGCGCCTGCCGCAGCTGGCCGCGGATGTGCAGGACGA
The DNA here is from genome assembly GCF_053595675.1 of Streptomyces sp. NPDC002446. Classification (NCBI taxonomy): domain Bacteria; kingdom Bacillati; phylum Actinomycetota; class Actinomycetes; order Kitasatosporales; family Streptomycetaceae; genus Streptomyces; species Streptomyces sp. NPDC002446. The sequence continues at coordinate 96,051 of NZ_JBSFYC010000004.1, forward strand.
TGCCCTCGCCGTAGGCCGCGCCCAGCACCGCCACGGGCTGGCCGGTCCGCCCGGCGAGGTCCCGGAGCAGGCCGGAGAACCGGCGTGAGTCGTCGTAGCGGCCGGTGACGAGGTACGCCGCGCACAGCGCCCAGAGCGCCGAGGGGTCTTCGGGGGAGCGGGTGGCCGCGCTGAGGGCCCGTCCGCGGGCGAGCGCCGCCTCGGCCTCGGCGTGGCCGTAGCCCCGGGTGGTGGCCAGCACCTGGCCGAGCTGGATGTGCAGCCGCTGGTTGAGGGACGCGGCCGAGGGGTCGTCGGGCGGCAGCAGGCCGACCAGGTGCACCGCGCGGCGCAGCCAGGTCTCCACCTGCTCGTAGGCGAGTTGCTGCTCTGCCTGCTCGGCGGCGCGCAGCAGCAGGGGAAGCGTCTCGGCGGTCGGCAGCGCGCTCTTGGCGTGCCAGGCGTGGTGGGCGACCCGCTCGATCTCCTCGTCCTCGACCTGCCCGAGCCGGCGGGCGGAGATCGCCTCGGCGACCCTCGCGTGCAGCCGCTGCCGGTCCTCGCGGGTGAGCTCGTCGATGAGCGTCTCCTGGACCAGGGCGTGGGTGAAGTGGAGCCGTTCCGGGTGGTGGGGGTCCTCGCCGAGCAGGCCGGCACGGATCGCCGACTCCAGTGCCGCGGCGACCGGTTCGTCCTCGGTGGCGGTGCGGTCCAGCAGATCGGTGTCGACCTCGGTGCCGATGACGGCGCACAGCCGCAGCACCCGCAGCACCGTCTCGGGCAGTGCGGCGAACCGCTGGTGCAGCGCCTCGCGGACGCCCGTCGGGACACGGGTCAGCAGCACGTCCACCGCGTCGGGCCGGCGCAGACTGCGTGCGTCGCCCAGGAGCGAGAGGAGCTGGATGACGAAGTACGGGTTGCCCTCGCTGCGCCGGTGCAGCACCTCGACGACCTCCGCGTCGACGCCGGGCCCGGCCTGGGCGACGACGAGGGCGGCGACGGCGTGCCGGGACAGGCCGCCGAGCCGCAGGGTCTCGGTCCTGGGGCCGCGCAGCACCTCGGAGAGCATGCGGCGCAGCGTCGCGTCGGACTCGACCTCGTACTCGCGGGCGGTCAGGACGATGCCGAGCGGGTGGCCCTGGCTGCGGGTGCTCAGCAGTCTGAGCAGGTCCAGGGAGGCGGTGTCGGCCCAGTGCAGGTCCTCCATGAGCAGGACGAGCGGGCGCTGTGCGGCGAGGGCGAGCAGCACCTCGCAGACCGCGTCGTGGGTCAGGAACCGGGCCTGGCCCCAGTCGGATTCGGGCGCCGGTCCGCCGGGCCGGGCCGCGCGCTCGGGCATCAGCGGGGCGAGCAGCGTGCCGAATGGTTTCGCCGCCTCGCGGAAGGCCTCCGGGCGGGTCGCGGAGAGCCGCCTGAGGATCTGGGTCCACAGCCAGTAGGGCGGTACCCCCTCGTCCAGGAAGCAGTGACTCCAGATGACCTCCAGGCCGGCACCGCGCTGACTGCCACCGCCTTGGCCGGCGCAGGCGGCTTCCAGGCGGGGGACGAGTTCGAGGAGCAGACGGGTCTTGCCGACGCCGGCGGGGCCGAGGACGCCCGCGACGTGACCGTGACCGGCGAGCGCGCTCGCCGCCGCGGCGGTCAGACGCTGTAATTCCTCGCCGCGGCCGGTGAACGGCGACTGGGAGCCCGGCCCGCCGTGCACCGGCTGTACGGGCTCCCGGCTCGTGCCGGACGCGGCGTCCTGCGCATTTGGCGCGGGATGCGCGCTCTCATGGGAGCCCTCGGCGGTCGGCCATGAATCGACGCTGGTCGACCGTGACTCGACGGCATCGGCCGTCCGTGAACCGGCGGGGGTCGGCAGTGACTCCCCGGTGGCCGTCACCGGTCGGCGCGTGTGACCGCCGGGCCCGGCGGCGGGCCCGCTCGTCTCCGGCCCTCCCGCGGCGGCGCTGCCCGCCCTTTCCGGTCCCGCGGACGGGGCGCCGTCCCGCAGGGCGCCGTCACCGCCGGCCGCCGCGAGGGGCCCGCCCGGACCCGCTGCTGACCCGCCGGCCCCGCCGGACGCCTCGACCGCCGTGGGCCGTTGGGGCTTCTGCGCCGTGCCCGGCGGGCGCGTCCGTGCCCTGCGGGCCCCTTCGCCGTCGTCCGCCGTGGCCACCCCGATCACCGGAGCCCCCAGGGCGGGCCCGGCGGGTTCGGGGCGACCGGGGCGCCCTCCCGCGGTGGGCCCGCCCGCCCCCGGCTCCTGGCGCAGGATCGCGGTCCTGACCCGGCGGAGCTCGGCGGCCGTGCCCACGCCGAACTCCTCGTCCAGGTGGGCGCGGGTCCGTTCGTACGCTTCGAGCGCCTCGGCCTGCCGCCCGAGCCGGGACAGGGCCGTCATCAGATGGCCGACCAGGCGTTCGCGCGCCGGGTGGCGGCGCGCCTCGCCGTCGAGGCCGGCGGCGACCTCCTGAGCCTCGCCGAGGGCGAGCCGGGCCTCCGCGCAGGACTCCACGGCGGTGAGCCGGACGTCCTCGAGGCGGGAGCTCTCGTCGCTGAGCGGGGCATGGCCGTCGAACTCCGCGTAGGGCGAGCCCCGCCACAGCGACAGGGCGGCCGCGAACCGGTCCCGCGCGGCGAGCGGGTCGCGCTGCTCCAGCAGCCGCCGCCCGTCGGCGACCAGGCGCTCGAAGCGGCAGCCGTCGATGTGTTCGGGGGCGAGTTCCAGGACGTAGCCGGGCGCGCGGTGGCGCAGCACGGTGGGGCGGTCCGGCCCGGACGCCGGCTGCAGTGCGCGGCGCAGGTGGGACACGTGGCTCTGGAGCGTGGCGACGGCCTGACGCGGGGGCTCCTCGCCCCACAGCTCGTCGATGAGCAGCTCCGTGGGCACCACGCGTCCCAGGCGTATGAGAAGCAGGGCGAGCAGGGCTCTGCGGCGTGGTGGACCGAGGGGGAGTTCGCGGCCGTCGTGGCGCGCCGACATGGGGCCCAGCACGCTCAGCAGCAGGGGGGTCTCGTGCGGCCCGGCCTCGGGGGCCGGGGTGGTCGGGGCCGGGTTCGGCGTGGGGGATGAAGGCATATCGGTCCCAATCGTTCTCGCACGCGGGATGGTGCTGACGGGCGGGTGGCGCCGTGCGGCCGGTGCCCTTCCAAACCGGAGCTTTGCATAGCGAACGCGGGCGTTCCAAGATCATCCTTGCCGCCGTAAGCAATCGGCAAGGTCCCCACAGGGTTTCGGCAAGGGTGGCGGAAAACCGCTGCAGCAAACGGCAGGAATCCGTCAGCGTCCCGACCAGGCCGCTGCAAGGGGGGTGCCGCAGGATGCCCGTCATCGGAAACCACCGCTGAACGGGGAGGCCATGCACCCGCCCGACGACTGCCCTGCTCACACCCGGGAACACTCCGCTGCGGGTCCGGCGTGACGGCTCCCGCAGCGGGACCGCCCGCCGTGCTCTTCCCCGGACAGGGGGCCCAGACCCGCGGCATGGGAGCCGGCCTCTTCGACCGGTTCCCCGAACTCACCGCGCAGGCCTGCGACGTTCTCGGCTACGACCTCCCGGAGCTGTGCCTGGAGGACCCCGACGGACGGCTCGACGACACGCGCTACACCCAGCCCGCGCTCTACGTCGTCAACGCCCTCTCCTACCGGGACTCGCTGGAGCGCGGCGCACCCGAGGGCGCCTACCTGCTGGGCCACAGCCTCGGGGAGTACAACGCCCTGCACGCCGCCGGGGCCTTCGACTTCGAGACCGGCCTGAAGCTCGTCGTCAAGCGGGGCGAGCTCATGGCCCGAGCCACGGACGGAGCCATGCTCGCCGTCGTGGGGCCGGACGCGGACGAGGTGCGGGCCTTCCTCGCCGAGGAGGGCCTGGCGCGGCTCGACGTCGCCAACCTCAACACCCCCGTCCAGACCGTGCTGTCCGGGGACCGGGACGAGATCGAGCGGGCGCACAAGACGCTCGACGCGCGCGGAACCCGGGTCGCCCGGCTGAAGGTCTCGGCCGCCTTCCACTCGCGGTACATGGCCGGCGCACACGACGAGTTCGCCGCCTTCCTCAAGGGCTTCCGGTTCGCGCCCCTGCGCGCCACGGTGATCGCCAACCTCACCGCGCGGCCGTACGCGGACCAGGACGTCGCCGCGACCCTCAGCGGGCAGATCCGCGGATCGGTGCAGTGGCTGGACAGCGTCCGCTACCTGCTGGAGCGCACCACCGCCGACCACTGCCGCGAGGCGGGCGGGTCGCACGTCCTGACCCGCATGCTCCGGCAGATCGACGCGGCCCCCGCCCGCCGGACAGCGAAGCCCCAACCGCCGGCGCGGCAACGCCTGTTCTGCGTCGCCTACGCCGGAGGCGACGAGCGGGCCTACGCGGGCCTTGCCGAACACTGCCCGGACATCGACGTGGTGACGCTGGAGAGGCCCGGACGCGGCCGGCGCGCCTCCGAGCCGCCGCTGCGGGAGCCCGCCGCGATCGTCGACGACCTGCTCCGGCAGCTCAAGGGCCGGCTCGACGTCCCGTACGCGCTCTACGGGCACAGCCTCGGCGCCCGGCTGGCGTTCCTGCTCTGCCGCCGGCTGCGCGCCGAGCGGCTGCCCGCACCGGTCCACCTGTTCGTCTCCGGGGAGAGCGGACCGTCGATCCCGAGCCGTGAGCGCCACACCTGGGAGCTTTCGGCCGACGCCTTCTGGGACCACCTCAAGGAGCTCGGCGGAACCCCGGCGGAGCTGTGGGAGTACCCGGACCTGATGGCGTTCTACGAACCCGTCCTGCGGGCCGACTTCGCCGCGCTGGGCGCCTACCGGCACGAGGACGCCCCGCCGCTGGACGTCCCGGTCACCGCCCTGGCCGGCGAGGACGAGGGGCTCACCCCGGCCGACCTGGAGGCCTGGCAACGCGAGAGCACCCGGCCCCTGACCACCCACCGGCTGCCCGGTGACCACTTCTTCATCCGGGCCCAGTGGCCCGCGCTGGCCCGGATCGTCACTGCCGGGCTCGCGGCCCCCTGACGCCGCGCCGGAACAGCGAAGAGTCCATGCGCGCCGGGCACCGGACGCGTCCCGAAATCGACCATCCCGAGGGTGACGGACAGCCATGAAGCAGGAACTCAGGAAGCACATGGAAGACCAGTTCATGTTCGAGTTCGACTCGGACATCACCGAGGACACCGACCTGTTCAAGGCGGGGATCCTCGACTCGTTCGGCTACATCTCGCTGATGACGCACATCGAGAAGGAGTACGGCGTGCCGCTCGGCGACGACATCCTCGGCAACGTCATGGTCTCGCTGTCCGGCATCGTGGACTTCGTCGACGCCGCCCGCGAGCGGACCGCCGGGAGCCGGTGACCCGATGTGCGGCATAGCCGGCTTCTACCAAAGCCCCCTGCCCCCGCAGGAGTACGAGACCCTGATCCACGGCATGCTCGCCCAGATCGAGCACCGCGGCCCGGACGAGGCGGGCTGCTTCCTCGACGACCGGCTGGCCATGGGCACGGTACGGCTGAGCGTCATCGACCTGTCCACCGGATCGCAGCCGGTCGGCAGCGCCGACGACCGCTACTGGCTCTGCTACAACGGCGAGTTGTACAACTACCGGGAGCTGCGCGCGCAGCTGGCCGCCCGCGGCTTTGTCTTCCGCACCGAGTCCGACACCGAGGTCGTGCTGGCCGCCTGGGCCGTCTGGGGCCGGGACTGCCTGCCCCGCTTCAACGGCGCCTTCGCATTCGCCCTCTACGACAGCCTCACCGGCGAACTGCACCTGGTGCGCGACCGGTTCGGCAAGCGGCCCCTGTACGTGGCGCGCCACCGCGGCGGGTGGCTGTTCGCCTCCGAGATGAAGGCGTTCCTGGCCCACCCGGGCTTCGGGTTCGCCTTCGACGAGGCACAGCTGGCGTCGGTCTTCGCCACCTGGACCCCGCTGCCCGGCCAGAGCGGATACCGCGGGATCGAGCAGATCCCGATGGGCGAGTACCTGACCGTGCGCGGCGACGAGGTCCGGCGCGGCCGCTGGGCCACCCTCGACCTGGTCCCGGGCCCGGCCCCCGAGAGCGAGCAGGAGGCCGTCGAGCTCGTCCGCGCGGACCTGGAAGCGGCGGTCGACGTGCGCCTGCGCAGCGATGTCGAGGTCGGCGTCTACGCCTCCGGCGGTCTGGACTCCTCGATCATCGCGCACCTCGCCGCACAGCGGACGAGCCGGCCGCTGCGGACCTTTTCGATCGGCTTCGAGGACGCGGAGTTCGACGAATCGCCCGAACAGGCCGAGCTGGCCGCACATCTGGGCACCCGCCACTCCACCGTGCGCGTGACCGACCAGGACGTCGTCGACACCTTCCCCGAAGCCGTCCGGCACGCCGAGGTGCCCGTCTTCCGCACCGCCTTCGTCCCCATGTACCTGCTGGCCGGCCACGTCCGCAGCGAAGGGATCAAGGTCGTGCTCAGCGGTGAGGGCGCCGACGAGGCCTTCCTCGGCTACGGCATCTTCAAGGACACCCTGCTGCTGTCGACCTGGCACGAGCTGGACGACGACACCCGCCTGCGCCGGATGAGCCAGCTCTACCCGTACCTGCGCCACTTCAGCGGCGAGGACGGCCACCGCCGGATGCTCGGGCTCTACCGGCAGTTCACCGAGGAGACCCTGCCCGGCCTCTTCTCCCACCAGATGCGGTTCCAGAACGGCCGCTTCGCCGCACGCCTGCTCACCCACGCCGGCGACCCCTTCGCCGCTCTCAAGGAACTCGTGGCCGCAGAACCCGGCTACGACCGGCTCACCCCCGTGCAGAAGGCCCAGTGGCTGGAGTTCCGCACGCTGCTGAGCGGCTATCTGCTGTCCACCCAGGGCGAGCGCATGGCGCTGGCCCACGGCGTGGAGAACCGCTGCCCCTTCCTCGACCCCGCCGTGGTCCGCCGCGCCGCCGCGGTCAATCTGCGGTTCGGCGACCCGTACGACGAGAAGTACCTGCTCAAGCGCGCCTACGCCGACGTGCTGCCGGGACGGATCGTCAAGAAGGGGAAGTTCCCCTACCGCGCCCCGGACAGCGCCGCGTTCGTCCGCTCCCGCCCGGACTACCGCGAGCTGCTGACCGACCCCGGCACCCTCGACGAGATCGGTGTCCTCGACGCGCGCTTCGTGCGGCGGTTCACCGACCGCGTCTTCACCACCCCGCCCGAGCAGATCGGCACGAAGGAGAACCAGGCCTTCGTCTGCCTGGCGTCGACGGTCTGGCTGCACCACTGGTACGTGCGCGGCAACGCCCGCCGCCGCGCCCCGCTCGGGGTCCCCCTGAACGTCGTCGACCGGCGCAGCGGCGCCCTGTCGGCCTAGGACGGAGAACGCGCCATGAAGAAGGAGAAAGGCGTCCTCGCCGACGACCGGGACATCGCCGTCATAGGCCTGTCCCTGCGGTTGCCCGGCGCACGCACGCCCGAGGAGTTCTGGAGCCACCTGGCCGAGGGCCGCTCGCTGATCAGCGAGGTCCCCGAGCGCCGCTGGCGCAAGGAGGACCACCTCGGCCACCCGCGCCGCGAATTCAACAAGACCAACAGCGTCTGGGGCGGCTTCGTCGACGACGCCGACTGCTTCGACGCCGACTTCTTCCAGATCTCCCCGCGCGAGGCCCAGTCCATGGACCCGCAGCAGCGGATGGCCCTGGAGCTGAGCTGGCACGCGCTGGAGGACGCCGGCTACCGGGCCGACCGCGTCGCGGGCTCCGACACCGGCGTCTTCATGGGCGTCTGCCACTGGGACTACGCCGAGCTGATCGAGCAGCAAGTCGAGGAGATCGACGCCTACTACCCGACCGGCGCCGCGTACTCGATCATCGCCAACCGGGTCTCCCACCACTTCGACTTCCGCGGCCCGAGCGTCGTCAACGACACGGCCTGCGCCGCCTCGCTGGTGGCCGTGCAGCAGGCGGTGCAGGCGCTCCAGGCCGGCGACTGCGACCTCGCGCTCGCCGGCGGCGTCAACCTGACCTGGTCGCCGCGGCACTTCATCGCCTTCGCCAAGGCGGGCATGCTCTCGCCCGACGGCCTGTGCCGGGCGTTCGACGCCGACGCCAACGGCTATGTGCGCGGCGAGGGCGGCGGCGTCGTCCTGCTCAAGCGGGCCGCGGACGCCCGCCGCGACGGCGACGCCGTGCACGCCGTGATCAAGGGCATCGGCAGCAACCACGGCGGACGCACCAGCTCGCTGACCGTCACCAACCCGGCCGCACAGGCCGAACTGATCGCCGGCGTCTACCGCAAGGCCGGTATCGCACCCGAGACCGTCAGCTACGTCGAGACCCACGGCCCCGGCACACCGGTCGGGGACCCCATCGAGATCCGCGGCCTCAAGCAGGCCTTCGCCGACCTGGGCGCGGACCGGCCCGGGGAGGCCCCACCCCACAGGTGCGGCATCGGCTCGGTGAAGACCAACATCGGCCACCTGGAAGGGGCAGCCGGCATCGCGGGCATGCTCAAGGTCATCCTCGCCATGCGCCACCGCAAGCTCCCCGCGACGGTCAACTTCCGCAAGCTCAACCCCCTCATCAAGCTGGACGGCAGCCCGCTGTACGTCGTCGACGGCCTCACCGACTGGCACGCCGAAGGTCCCGCACCGCTGCGCGCGGGCGTCAGCTCCTTCGGATTCGGCGGGACCAACGCCCATGTCCTGCTGGAGGCCGCGGACCCGGTGGCCGCCACCGAGGACGCCGGCGAACACTGGCTGCCGGTGTCCGCCAAGGACGAGGACCGGCTCCGCGAGACCTGCGCCCGGCTCGCCCGCTGGGTCCGGACCCGGATCGAGGGGAACGACCCCCCGTCCCTGACCGATGTCGCCCGTACGCTGCGCGAAGGCCGGGTGCCCCTGCGCGAGCGCGTGGTGTTCCGCGCAAGCGGCGCCGACGAGTGGGCGGCACAGCTGGAGAGCGTCGCCGCGGGGGACCAGCCGCCCGCGGACTGCCCGCGCGGCCGGGCCGGCGCCGACGCCCCCGACGGCCTGGACGCCGACGATCTGACGGCCCTGGCCGAGCGCTGGCTGGAGCAGGGCCGGCGGGACAAGTTCGCGGCCGCCTGGGCCCGGGGCCTGCCCGTGGACTGGGCCCGGTGGCCCGAGCACGGCCGCCGGGTGCATGTGCCCGGCTACGCGTTCGCCCGTACGCCGCACTGGTTCCGGACGTCCGGGGGCGGCGCGTCCGGGAACAACACGTCCGGGAACAACACGGCCGGGAACAAGACGTCCGGGAACAAGTCGGCCGGAATGCCGGAGCGCGGTGCGACGGACACCGCCTCCGCCCCGGACACCGCTCCCGCCCCGCTCGGTGACGGCAGGCCGGAAGGCCGCGGCTGGACCTTCCCCCTGCGCTTCGACGCCGCACAGGTCTTCGTCCGCGACCACCTCGTCAACGGCGCGCGGATCGTCCCGGGCGTGGTGGCCCTGGAACTCGTCACCGCGGCGGCCGGACGGGCCGCCGTCGCAGGCCCCCGGGCCGGGCTGACGCCCCGCCTCCGCAACGTGGTGTGGATCCGCCCGCTGCTCGTCGGCGACACCGGGCTCACCCCGCAGCTCCGGCTGACCCCCGCCGCCGACGGCTACGACTACGCGATCACCGACGAGCACGGCACGGAGTACACCAGCGGCCGGGTCGAGTACGGCGAGGCGGCCGCGGCCGGGGAGACCGACCTGGGCGCGCTGCGCGAGCGGTTCCCCCAGCACCTCGACGTCGCCGAGGGGTACGCCGCGCTGCGGTCCAGCGGCATCAAGCACGGCCCGGCACTGCGCGGCCTGCACGCCCTGCGCCGCGGTCCGGACGGCGTGCTCGCCGAGCTGCGGCTGCCCGCGGACGCACCGGACGGCATGGCGCTGCAGCCCGCGATCCTCGACAGCGCCCTGCTCGCGGCCCTCGCCCTCGGTACGGCCGACGGCGGCTGGCGCCGGCCCGCCGCCCCGGCGGTGCCGTTCGCGCTGGACCGTCTCACCGTGCGCGCGGCGACGACCGCGACGATGTGGGCGTGGCTGCGGCCGGCCGGCCGCGGCACGACCGGAGCCGACATCGATCTGTTCGACGACAACGGCCGGCTGTGCGTGCGCTTCACCGGCTACACGTCGCGGGAGGTGCCCACCGCACCACCGGCGGCACCGCCGGCCCCGGAAGGGGAGCTGCTGGAGGTCACCGGTGTCTGGGAGGAGGCTCCCGCCCCGGCCCCCGCGGACGGGCAGACCGCGCCGGCCGGTCCGGTGACGGTGCTCAACGCCGTACTGGACGAGGACCTCGCGGCGGCCAGCGCCGCCCGGCTGGGCATGGACGTCCGGCAGCTGGCGGTGGCCGCCGAGGGCGCCGACGCCACCGATGCGGCCGCCATGAAGGCGGCGTTCGACTCCTGCTACCCGCAGATCCGGCAACTGATCGGCCAGGGGCGGCAGGTGCTGGTGGTCGCCCCGGGAGCCCCGGACTCGCCGGTCTACGCCCCGCTGGCGGCGCTGCTGAAGACCGCACAGCAGGAGAACCCCTCCTTCAGGGGCAGGCTGGTGCTCCTCGACGCCGGCGACCCGCGCGACACCGACCGCTTCGAGCGCGTCGTCCGCGCGGAGGCCGGTGCCGGTGACGACACCGAGGTCGCCTACGACGCCCAGGACCGCCGGGTGCGGCACGGCTTCGTGGAACTGCCGCGGGGCGAGGCGGGGGAGAGCCTGCTGCACGACGGCGGCGTCTACTGGATCACCGGGGGCGCCGGCGGACTCGGGATGCTGCTCGCCGAGCGGCTCTGCCGGCGCCACCGCGCCACGGTCGTCGTCAGCGGCCGCTCGCCGGACAGCCCGGCCGTCGAGGCGCTGCGGGCCCGGCTGCCCCACGGGGAGGCCGCCTACCGCCGCACGGACGTCACGGACGCGGACGCCGTGCGGGACGCGGTCGCGGACATCCGGGCGCGGTACGGACGGCTCGACGGCGTGTTCCACGCGGCCGGCGTCCTCGACGACGGCTACCTCGCGAACAAGCCCCTGGAGGGCACCGCCGCCGTCCTCGCGCCCAAGGTGGACGGCGCCACCCGCATCGACGAGGCCACGCGCGACCACGGCCTGGACTTCCTCCTGCTGTTCGGCTCCGTGGCGGGCGCCTTCGGCAACGCCGCGCAGGCCGGCTACGCCGCCGCCAACGCCTTCCTCGACGCGTTCGCCGCACGACGGCAGGCCGCCGGACGGGTGACCCGCTCCGTCGACTGGCCGCTGTGGGCCGACGGCGGTATGCGGATGGACGACGCCAGCCTCGCCTATCTGCGCAAGCGCACCGGGACCGTGCCGCTGCCGAGCGAGACCGGCCTGGACGCACTGGAGCGCGCACTGCACTCCGGCGCGCCGGTCCGCCGTGTGGTGCTCTTCGGGGAGCGGTCCAAGCTGCGCGGATACGCGGGCCTGGACCGCGCCGCGGAGGCGCAGCCGCGTACGTCCGGGGCGCCGGGGAAACCGGCCGCGCCGGCCGTACTGGACGAGGGCGAACTCCTCGCCCGTACCCAGGACCTGCTGCGGAACCTGTTCGCCGAGGTGACCCGGCAGGACGCGGAGCACATCCTGGCCGAGGAGAAGCTGGAGACCTACGGAATCGACTCGATCTCCATCGTCGACCTGACCAGCAGGCTGGAGGACACCTTCGGGTCGCTGCCCAAGACGCTCTTCTTCGAGTACGTCGATCTGCGGGGCGCGGCCGGTTACTTCGTCGCCGAGCACCGCGACCGGCTCCTCGAACTCTTCGCCCCCGAAGCCCCTGAAACCCCCGAAGCCCCCGCGGCCGGGGAGCCCGCCCCGGAGGTAGCTCCCGTCGAGCAGCCGCCCGCAGCCGAGACTGCCCCCGCGCCCGCGCCCACGTCCACGCCCGCGTCCGCCCCGGCCGCCCGGCCGTCCGACCCGGACCGCCACGACATCGCGGTGATCGGCATGGCGGGCCGGTACCCCGGCGCCGACACCCTGGAGGAGTTCTGGGAGCTGCTCAGCGAGGGCCGGCACAGCTTCGAACCCGTCCCGGCATCGCGGTGGCGGCACAGCGACATCTACTTCGACGAGCGTGACGTCGACGGCAAGACCGTCGTCAGGACCGGCACGTTCCTGCGGGACGTCGACGCGTTCGATCCGCGCTACTTCAACATCTCCCAGCGCGACGCCGAGCTGCTCTCCCCGGAGGTCCGGCTCTTCCTGCAGGCGGGTGTGACGGCCCTGGAGGACGCGGGCTACTCACGCGAGACGCTGCGGCGCCGCTACGACGGTGACGTCGGCGTGCTCGTCGGCTCGATGAACAACAGCTACTCGCTCTACGGCTTCCAGAACATGCTGATGCGCGGTACCGAGACCAGCGGCAGCGAACTCGGCGTGATGGCGAACATGCTGTCGTACCACTACGGCTTCACCGGCCCGTCCGTGTTCCTCGACACCATGTGCTCCTCGGCGTCGGCCTGCGTCCACCAGGCGGTGCGGATGCTGCGCGGCGGCGAGTGCCGGATGGCCGTCGTCGGCGGCATCAACCTGATGCTGCACCCGTACGACCTCATCGCGACCTCGCAGGCGCACTTCACCACCAAGTCGGCCGACGTCGTGCGCAGTTACGGCCTCGGCGCGGACGGCACGATCCTGGGCGAAGGCGTGGGCACGCTGGTGCTCAAACCGCTGGCCGACGCCGTCGCCGACGGCGACCACGTCTACGGCGTGATCAAGGGCAGCGGCATGACCAACGCCGGGGTCCGCAACGGCTTCACGGTGCCGAGCCCGCAGCAGCAGGCGCGCGCCATCGAGAAGGCGCTGGACGACGCCGCCGTGCCCGCGCGCACGATCAGCTACCTGGAGGGCCACGGCTCGGCGACCTCCCTCGGCGACCCCATCGAGATCAAGGGCGCTGCCCTCGCGTTCCGCCGCGACACCCAGGACCTGGGGTTCTGCGCACTGGGCTCGGTCAAGTCCAATGTGGCGCACCTGCTGTCCGGATCCGGCATGGCCGGCCTGACCAAGGTGCTGCTCCAGCTCAAGCACCGCACGCTGGCGCCCTCGCTGCACGCCGGGACGCTCAGCCCGGCGATCGACTTCGACAAGACGCCGTTCGTGGTGCAGCGCCACCGCGACACCTGGCGGCGCCCCGTGGTCGGCGGAGCGGAGGTGCCGCGCCGGGCGGGCGTCACGTCCATCGGCGCGGGCGGCATCAACGTGCACATCGTCGTCGAGGAGTTCGACGGGCAGGTCGTCGCCGCACCGGACAGCGGCCGCCCGCGGCTGCTGGTGTTCTCCGCCATGACGCCGCAGGCCCTGCAGACGGTGCTGCGCGCTCTGCACGAGCACCTCCGCACGACCGCGGTGGGCCTGGACGCCCTCGCCTACACCCTGCAGACCGGCAGGAACGAACTGCCGTGCCGGCTGGCCTTCGTCGCGGACGACCTCGCCGACGCACGGGCCCACCTGGCCCACCTGTCCGCCGTGGACTGGACGGCACAGTCGCCCGACGTACCCGCAGGCGTGCACTTCACGGCGAGCACGCTGCGGCGCCGGCGCACCGCCGACGCGGCGACCGTCGAACGGGCCCTGCGCGACGGGAAGCAGGCGGAGCTGGCGCAGCACTGGGCGGACGGCGCGAGCGTCGACTGGGACCTCCTGTGGCCGGCGGGCAGCCGCCCGGCCAAGCCGTCGCTGCCCGCCTACCCCTTCGACAAGGTGCGCTGCTGGTACCCCGAGCACGACGACGCGCCCAGCGTGCTGCGGCCGCTCGCCTTCGCCCGGCGCGCGCACCCCTGGGTCGGCGTCAACGCCTCGGACCTCAACGGCGTGCGCTACACCCTCCGGCTGCGCGGCGACGAACTCCTCGACTACGCCTACACGGCCGGACGCACGCGCCGTTACGCCACGGTGGCGCTGCTGGACGCGGCACTGGCGTTCGCGCGGCTCGCCGGGCTGGCGGGGCCGCTGCGGCTGCGCAACGCGCGGTGGGCCGCCCTCCCGTCGCCCGCGGACGCCCCCGAGACGTTCACCTGGCGGCTCGGCGCGTCCGGCGACGGCGGGCACCGCGTCGAGCTGTGGCACGCCGACGAGGCCACGCTCCGGTTCGCCGCCGACGTCGTACCGTCCGGGCCCGCCGAGGACGCGTCGATGCCGCAGGTGCTGACCGCGCCCGCGACCTTGGACCGGGACGGTTTCTACGCCGCGCTCGGCACCGCGGGCCTCGACGCCCGGCCGTACGCGCGCAGCGTCGAAGGGGTCACCGAGCTCGACGCCCACCGGCTGCTCGTACGGGTCGCCGAACCGGCCATGTGCCAGGACCCGCACAAGCAGCAGGTGCACCTGCCGGCCTGGGTGCTCGCCGGGCTGCTCCAGGGCGTCCAGCACGCGGGGGGCCGGGCCGACGCCGCCGTGGTGCGGGTCGGATCCGTGCAGGGCGAGCAGTGGGAGCGCACCCGGGCGATCGTGCTGGCGCGGACGTCCGACGCCGTCTTCCACGCGGCCTTCCTCGACGCGGACGGCCGGGTGCTGGGCCGGGTCGAGGACGCCGAGTTCACCGCCGGCGACCTGCGGCCGGAGCTTCCCGGCGAGACCGCGGTGGCACCGGTGGCACCGGTGGCACTGCCGCAGGCGTCGCGTCCGGTGCCGCCGACGCCGGCCGGTACGGGGGAGCGGCGGCCGCCGGAGGCCGAGCCGGCCGTGACCGTCGCGGCGGCCGCGGACGGGCCGGCGGCGCTCATCGCGTCGCTGCGCGAGACCGTCGCCGACCTGCTCAAGTTCGACCTGGCCGAGATCGACCTCGACACGCACTTCCACGCGTACGGCTTCGAGTCCATCGCGCTGGCCAAGCTCGCCGCGGAACTCAACGGCCTCCTCGGCACGGACCTCACCCCCGCCGTCTTCTTCGAGTGCCCCGACATCCGCAGCCTCGCCGAGCACCTGCTCGACCGCTACGGACCCGAGCTGACCCTCCCCGAGGCCGCCGACGCACCCGCGCCGGCCGCCGCCACCGAGCCGCCCCCGGTACCGTCCCCGGCGCCGGTATCCGCGCCGGACGACGCCGCGGTGGCCATCGTCGGCGCCGCCGGACGGTTCCCCGGCGCGGACGACCTGGACACCTTCTGGCAGCGGCTCCGCGCGGGCGACGATTTGATCACCGACTACCCCGGTGACCGCTTCGACGGCCCCTACGCGGACGTCGTGGCGCGGGCGGACTTCCCGAAGTTCGCCGGCCTGATCGAGGACGTGGACCGCTTCGACGCGGACTTCTTCCACCTGTCGCGGCTCGAAGCGGAGCTGATGGACCCGCAGCACCGCCTGGCACTGGAGACGGTGTGGGCCGCGCTGGAGAACGGCGGCTACGCCCCGGCGCGGCTCCCCGCGAACACCGGTGTCTACTTCGGCGTCTCCGGCAGCGACTACCACCACCTGCTCAACGCCAGCGGCGTGGCACCCGACGGCTTCACCGCGACCGGCAACGCCCACTCGATGCTGGCCAACCGGATCTCCTACGTCCTGGACGTGAACGGGCCGAGCGAACCCGTCGACACGGCCTGCTCCAGCTCGCTCGTCGCACTGCACCGCGCCGTCGAGAGCATCCGCTCGGGCCGCTGCGACATGGCCGTCGCGGGCGGTGTCAACCTGCTGCTGAGCGTGGACACCTTCGCCGCGACGCAGATGGCGGGCATGCTCAGCCCCGACGGCCGCTGCAAGACCTTCTCCGCCGGCGCCGACGGCTATGTCCGCGCCGAGGGCGTCGCCGCGGTGCTGCTCAAGCCGCTCGCGCAGGCACAGCGGGACGGCGACGCGATCTGGGGCGTGGTCCGCGGCAGCGCCGAGAACCACGGCGGCCGCGCCGGTTCCCTGACCGCCCCCAACGGCAAGGCGCAGGCCGCGCTGATCCAGGACGCCATGCGCGGCATCGACCCGGACAGCATCGGCTATGTCGAGGCGCACGGCACGGGCACCGGCCTGGGCGACCCGGTCGAGGTCAACGCCCTGGCCGGCGCCTACCGCGCGCTGCGCACCGCCGAGGGCAGGCCGCCGCACGCGGCCCGGCCGTGCGCGCTCGGCTCGGTGAAGACCAACATCGGCCACGGGGAGTCGGCCGCGGGTCTGGCCGGAGTGCTGAAGGTGCTGCTCGCCATGCGCCACCGCGAACTGCCGGCGACCCTGCACTGCGACCGGCTCAACCCGCAACTACCGCTCGCCGACGGCGGGTTCGAGGTCGTACGCGCAGCGCGCCGCTGGGAGCCGGGCACCGACGCCGCCGGGCGGCCCTGGCCCCTGCGGGCCGGCGTGAGCAGCTTCGGCTTCGGCGGCGCCAACGCCCATGTCGTCCTCGAAGCGCCGCCCGTACCGACTGCACCACCTGCCCCGGCGGGGCCGGCCCGCACGACCGCCCCCCAGGCCATCGTGCTGTCCGCCCGCGACGGCGACCGGCTGCGGGCCACGGCCGGCCGGCTGCGGGACTTCCTGGACCGGGCGCGCCGCGCCGGACACGCACCGGACGTGGCGGACCTGGCGTTCACCCTCCAGGTCGGCCGGGAGGCCATGGAACAGCGTCTGGCCTTCGTCGCCGGAAGCCTCGACGAGGTGCTCGGCACGCTGGAGAGGTTCCTGGCGGGCGACGAGCCCGCCGGCTGGCACACCGGCGGCATCCGGCGGTCGCGCGGCGCCGGGGTGCGGCGCGAGCCGGAGCAGGCCCCCGAGGTCACCCGGGCCCTCCACGACGGACGGCTCGACCGGGTGACGGCCCTGTGGTGCGACGGCGCCCCGGTCGACTGGCGGGCGCTGCACCCCGCGGGCGAGCGCCGCACCGTGCAGCTGCCCGGATACCCCTTCGCCCGCGACCGCTACTGGGTGCCCGCGGGCGGCCCCGCCCCCGACCCGCTGCCCGCGGCGCCCGTCCAACCCCCCGCGGACGGGCCCGCGTTCGAGACGGACGCCCGTGCGGCGCTGCTCGACGCGGTCCTCGACGGCCGCGCCGGCCCGGACGCCCTGAACAGGATCTGACGCCTCCCCCCTGTCTCCTCCCTGGACCGGGCGGCCCGCCGCCCCGTGACCCGGAACGGAATGAACGTGAGCAGAAACATCCTTCGTGTGCCGGCCTGGCGCGACGAACCGGTGCGCGAGCGCACCGCGCCCCCCGGAACCCGGCGGCTGGTCGTGCTGTGCGACACCCCCGACGCGGACGTCACCGCCGTGCGCCGGAGCCTGCCCGGCGTGTCCGTCGCCCGCGTGGAGAGCCGTGACGACGGGCCCGCCGCCGCCTACGAGCACGCCGCGACCCGGCTGCTCGGCGAGCTCCAGCGGCTGCTGAACCAGACGGCCGGCGGCCCCCGTTGGGTGCAGGTCGTGTGCCGGGAGGGGACCGCGTACGGCTACGCCGGCCTGATCGGCATGCTGCGCACCGCGGCACAGGAGGACCCGGCGCTGCACGGTCAGCTGATCGAGTTCACACAGTGGCCGCCGGGCGAGGAGCTCGCCGGTGTGCTGCGGGCGGAGGCCGGCCAGACGGACGACCACGTGCGCCACACCGGCGGCCGCCGCCAGGTCCGCGTCTGGGAAGCGGCCCCGCACGCGGCGGCACCCGAGCCGGTGTGGCGGGCCGACGGCGTCTACCTGATCAGCGGGGGAGCGGGCGGTGTCGGCCGGCTGGTCGCCGCCGACATCGCGGGGCACGCCCGCGGCGCCCGGGTCGTCCTGTGCGGCCGCTCGCCGGCGGGCCCGCTACCGGGGCAGCCGGGCCCGGGGACCGAGTACCGGCAGGTGGACGTCACCGACGCCGCCGCGGTCGCGGAGCTCGTCAACTCCCTTGTGCGCACGTACGGCAGGCTCGACGGGGTCGTCCACGCGGCGGGCCTGATCAGCGACGACTATCTGATCCGCATGTCCCACCAGGACGCCCAGCGGGTCCTTTCGCCGAAGGCGGCCGGGCTGGTGAACCTCGACGAGGCCACCCGCCGCCTGCCGCTGGACTTCTTCGCGGCGTTCTCCTCCGGCGCCGGGACGCTGGGCAACCCCGGGCAGGCCGCCTACGCCGCCGCGAACGGATTCCTCGACGCCTACCTGACCCACCGCGCCGGCCTCGCCGCCGACGGCGAGCGCCACGGCGCGAGCGTCTCGATCGGCTGGCCGCTGTGGCGGGACGGCGGGATGAGCGTCCCGGCCGAGGAGGTGCCCGCACTCACCGCGCGCTTCGGGCGGCCCCTGGAAACCGGCACGGCACTGCGGGCCCTGCACGGCGCGCTGGCGCTCGGCACACCACACCTACTGGTCAGGGACGAGGAGAGCGGCGTGACGGAGCAGCGCGGCGTGGACGGGGAACGTCCGCAGGAGACGGCGACACCGCGGACGGGGACGCAGCCGACCGGGCCCGCGGAACTGCGGGCGCGCGTGCTGCCCCTGCTGAAGGAGCTGATCGCCGAGACGGTGCGGCTGGACCCCGCCCGGCTGGACGCCGCCGCTCCGCTCGACGGCTTCGGCATCGACTCGCTGGCCGTCACCCGGCTCAACCGCCGCTTCGCGCAGTGGTTCGGCGCCCTGCCCAAGACGGTGCTCTACCAGTACCCGACGCTGAACGACCTGGCCGGCCACCTGGCGGAGCAGCACGCGGACGGTTGCCGCCGCTGGCTGGACGACGCGGCGGGGGCGGCCGTCACGCCGACGGCAGCGGCCACGACCGATGTGCCGGACACGACCGACGTGCCGGGCGCGGCGCCGTCCGCCGGGTCCGCCGCACCGGTGCGCCCCCGGGCCCGCGTGGCGCGGCGCCCGCGCCCGGCCGGCGCGGGCGAGCCGATCGCCATCATCGGCCTGAGCGGGCGCTACCCGGACGCCCCGACCCTGGAGGCGTTCTGGCAGAACCTGCGCGCGGGCCGCGAGAGCGTCCGCGAGATCCCCGCCGAACGCTGGCCGCTGGACGGCTTCTACGAACCGGACCCGCAGCGGGCCGTGCAGCAGGGCGCCAGCTACAGCAAGTGGGGCGCGTTCCTCGACGACTTCGCGCGCTTCGACGCCGCGTTCTTCGGGATCGCACCGCGCGACGCCGCCGACATGGACCCGCAGGAACGGCTGTTCGTCGAGAGCGCATGGTCGGTGCTGGAGGACGCGGGCTACACCCGGCAGCGCCTCGCCGAGCAGCACGCCTCCTCGGTCGGCGTGTTCGCCGGGATCACCAAGACCGGCTTCGACCGCCACCGCCCGCCGGCCGGCGACGGACCGCCGCCCGCGCCGCGCACGTCCTTCGGATCGCTGGCCAACCGGGTGTCGTACCTGCTGGACCTGCACGGACCGAGCATGCCGATCGACACCATGTGCTCGTCGTCGCTGACCGCGATCCACGAGGCGTGCGAGCACCTGCGCCACGGCGCGTGCGAGCTGGCCATCGCCGGCGGCGTCAACCTCTATCTGCACCCTTCCTCGTACGTCGAGCTGTGCCGCTCCCGGATGCTCGCCACCGACGGGCACTGCCGCAGCTTCGGCGCGGGCGGCGACGGGTTCCTGCCCGGCGAGGGCGTCGGCGCGGTACTGCTGAAGCCGCTGTCCGCGGCCGAGGCCGACGGCGACCCCATCCACGCGGTGATCGTCGGCTCCGCCGTCAACCACGGCGGGCGCACCAACGGCTACACCGTGCCCAACCCGCGCGCACAGGCCGCGCTGATCCGCGACGCGCTGGACCGCGCCGGGGTGCCCGCGGCCGGCATCGGCTACGTCGAGGCGCACGGCACCGGCACCCGGCTCGGCGACCCCGTCGAGATCGACGGCCTGACCCAGGCCTTCGCTCCCGACGCCGGCCCGAACGGCGCCTGCGCCCTCGGCTCGGTCAAGTCGAACATCGGCCACCTGGAGGCCGCCGCGGGCATCGCGGGCCTGACCAAGGCCGTACTGCAGCTGCGGCACGGCGAGTTCGTGCCCACCCTGCACGCCGGACGGACCAACCCCGACATCGACTTCGCCGCCACCCCGTTCACCCTGCAGACCGGCGGGGCGCCCTGGCCGCGGCCCGCGGACGGCGGTCCGCGGATCGCCGGTATCTCCTCGTTCGGCGCGGGCGGCGCCAACGCCCATGTCATCGTCGCCGAGTACCGGGGCGCGAAGACGGCACCCGCCGCGCCTGCCCCGACGGCACGGCCGGTGCTGCTGCCGCTGTCCGCCCGCACCGCCGAGGACCTGCACGCCCGGGCCCGTCAACTGTCCGTCCTGCTGCGCTCCGGCGCCCCCGTGGACCTGCCCGCCGTCGCCGCCACCCTGCAGACCGGCCGCGAGGAGATGGACGAGCGGGTGTGCTTCGTCGCGCGCACCCCCGGAGAGTGGCGCCACCAGCTCGACGCCTTCCTCGCCGAGGCCGGTCCGGAGGCCGAAGCCGGCGTCCCGTGGGCCCGCGGCCGCGTCAGGGCCACCCGCGAGACCCTGGCGGCCCTGGCGGAGAAGGACGAACTGCGCGAACTCGTCGCCCGCTGGACCAGCCGCGGCGACTGGCACGACCTGGCCGCCTTCTGGGCCAAGGGAATGCCCCTCGACTGGACCCGCCTGTACTCCGGCACGGACACGCCCGTACGCGTCCACCTGCCCGCCTACCCCTTCGCCGGACGGCGGTTCTGGTTCGGCCCGGCCGGCAGCGAGCGCCCGGCGCCGCTGCCCGCGGCCGCCCCGTCCCGTACGGCGGCGGGTGCCGCCGACATCGAGCGCGTCCTGCTCGACGCACTGGCCCAGGCGCTCCAGATGCCGGTCGCCGAGATCGAGCGCCGCCGGCCGTTCGCCGACTACGGCCTGGACTCCATCCTCGGCGTGCACCTGGTCCACACGCTCAACACGGCCCTCGGCACCGCGCTGGAGACCACCGACCTGTTCGACCACGGCACCGTCGAGCGCCTGCACGCGTTCATCGCCGGTACCTACGGCGACGCGCTGCACGCACCGGCCTCCCCGGCAGCCGCCCCGTCGCCGGACGACGACGCCGTCGCCGTCGTCGGGATGGCCGCCCGCTACGCCGACGCCGAGGACCCGCGCGCCCTGTGGGACCACCTGACGGCCGGCCACGACCTCGTCGAACCGGTGACCCGCTGGCCGCTCGGCGAGGACGTGACCTGCCGCTTCGGCAGCTTCGTCCGCGGCATCGACCAGTTCGACCCGGTGTTCTTCGCGATCTCCGGCGTCGAGGCCGCCACCATGGACCCCCAGCAGCGCGTCTTCCTCGAACAGTGCTGGAACGCCCTGGAGGACGCCGGCTACACCGGCGAACGCCTCACCCACCGCAACTGCGGTGTCTACGTCGGCTGCTACGCCGGCGACTACCACGACCAGCTGGACGCCCGGCCGCCGGCACAGGCCCTGTGGGGCACCATGGGCTCGGTCGTCGCCTCCCGGATCGCCTACCACCTCGACCTCAAGGGCCCTGCCCTCACCACCGACACCTCCTGCTCCAGCTCACTGGTCGCCCTGCACCTGGCCTGCCGCGACCTGCTCTCCGGCGACGCCGACATGGCGATCGCGGGCGGGGTGTTCCTCCAGACGACGCCGCGGCTGTACGAGTCGGCGACGCGCGCGGGCATGCTCTCGCCCAGCGGCCGCTGCCACAGCTTCGACGCCCGTGCCGACGGCTTCGTCCCGGGCGAGGGCGCGGGCGCGGTCGTCCTCAAACGGCTCGCCGACGCCCGGCGCGACGGCGACCACATCTACGGCGTCGTCCGCGGCTCGGGCATCAACCAGGACGGCACCACCAACGGCATCACCGCCCCCAGCGCCGCCTCGCAGGAACAGCTCCTGCGCGATGTGTACGCCCGCAGCGGCATCGAGCCGGGCGGCATCCAGCTCGTCGAGGCGCACGGCACGGGCACCCAGCTCGGCGACCCGATCGAATTCCGCGCGCTCACCCGCGCGTTCGAGGGCGCCCCGGCCGGCAGCGCCGTCCTGGGATCGATCAAGACCAACATCGGGCACACGCAGTTCGCCGCCGGCATCGCGGGCGTCATCAAGGCGCTGCTGGCCCTGCAGCACCAGCAGATCCCGCCGTCGCTCCACTTCCACGAGGCCAACCGGGCCGTCGTGCTCGACCACAGCCCGTTCACCGTCGCCACCGCCCCGCAGCCCTGGACGGCGCCTGCCCGCGGCCCGCGCCGGGCGGCCGTCAGCTCCTTCGGGGCCAGCGGCACCAACGCGCACGTCGTACTGGAGGAGCACCCGGCCCCCCGGACGGCCGGCGCGCAGGGGGAACACGCCTTCCTGCTGTCGGCCCGCACCCCGGCCGCCCTCCGAGCCGTCGCCGAACGACTGCTCGCCCACCTCGACCGCGAACCCGGCCTGCCCGCCGACGCCGTCGCCTACAGCCTGGCCGCGGGGCGCAGCCACTTCGCGCACCGGCTGGCCGTCGTCGCCGCCGGCCTGCCCGACCTGGCGGCACACCTGCGCTCCTGGCTGTCCGGCACCGCCGGTGACACGGTGCTGCAGGGGGAGACCGCCGCGGACCCCCATCCCCTGGGAGCGGCAGGCGCCCTGGCCCCGGCCGCGCTGGCCGCGGCGTACGTACGGGGCGAGGCCGACCGGTTCGCCGACAGCTTCGCGCCCGCCTCGCGCCGCCAGGTGCCGCTGCCGACCTACCCGTTCGAGCGGCAGCGCTACTGGACCGACACCAGCGACACCACCGACCAGCGGGAGGGGCGCGGGCCCGCGGACACGGACGGCGTCGCGTACCGACTCCGGCTCGGCGGCGAGGAGTTCTTCCTGGCCGACCACCACGTGGGCGGCCGGGCCGTGCTGCCCGGCGTGCTGTCGCTGGAGGTCGCACGCCGCGCCGTGACCGGCACTTCCTTCGCGCCGGTCGGGCTGCGCGACGTCGTGTGGCCGGAGCCGTTCCCCGTCGGGGACGGCGGCGGCGAGCTGCGGGTCGACCGGGACGGCGAGGACTTCCGCGTCCTGCGCGACGGCTCCGCCGTGCACGCCCGGGGCCGGATCGCCGCGCCCGGCCCGCCCGTCCCCGCGTCGCTGGACGCCCTGCGGGCCCGCTGCGACCGCCGCGTCCTGTCGCGCAGCCAGTGCCGTGCGGCCCTCGACGCCGTCGGCATCCGCCACGGAGACCGCCTGCGCGCCATCGACACCCTGGCCGTCGGCGACGGCGAGGTGCTGGCCCGGCTCGTACTGCCCGACGGCGCCCGCGACGGCACGTTCGCGCTGCACCCCGCGATGCTCGACAGCGCCGTCCAGGCCGTCGTCGGCCTCTACGGCGACGCCACCGGCACGCTCGACGAACAACCCGGCGCGCCCGCGCTGCCCTTCGCGCTGGACGCCGCCGACCTCTTCGCCCCCACCACCGAGCGCATGTGGGCCCACCTGCGCCACACCGAGGGCTACGCCCCCTCGGCCGACCGGGCCGTGACGAAAGTGGACATCGACGTGTACGACGACAACGGGCGGCTCTGCGCGAGCCTGCGCGGCTACGCGTTCCGCCGCATGACCGCCCCGCCCGGCGCGGCCGCACCCGGCGAAGCCTCGCCGGCGACGCTGCTGGCACCGGTCTGGGACGCCCTGCCCGACGCGCCCGCCGAGCCGTGGCCCCACCCGCGGACCCGCGTCGTGCTGCTGGGCGGCACCGCCGGGGAACAGGACGGGCTCCGCCGCCGCTACCCGGACGCCACCGTCCTGGACGCCCGCGCCGAGGACCTACCTGCCGACCGGCTGGCCGCGCGGCTGCCCGCCGGCGCCGAGCATGTCTTCTGGCTCGCCCCGCCCGGCCCCGCCGACGACCCCGCCGCCGCCCGCCACGACGCCACCCTCGCCGTCTTCCGCCTGGTCAAGGCCCTCCTGGCCGACGGCGCGGACGCCCGCGAACTGGGCCTGACCCTGGTCACCCGGCAGACGCGCCGACTGCCCGGCGACACCGGCTCCGACCCCGCCCACGCCGGTGTGCACGGCCTCGCCGGCACCCTGGCCAAGGAGTACCCGCACTGGCGGATCCGCGTCGCCGACATCGAGGCGGACGCCCCCGTGCCCTGGCCGGCGCTGCTGTCCCTGCCCGCCGACCCCCGCGGCGAGACCCTGGCCCACCGGCGCGGCGAGTGGTACCGCCTGCGCCTGCTGGAGACCCGCGACCCCGGCACCGCGGCCGCCCCGCCCGAGCCCGGCGGTGTGCTCGTGGCCATCGGCGGCGCCGGCGGCATCGGCACCGTGTGGACCGAGCACATGATGCGCCGTCACGGTGCCCGGGTCGTCTGGATCGGCCGCCGGCCGCTGGACGCCGCCATCGCCGAACGGCAGGACGCCCTGGCGGCCCACGGCCCCAAGCCGGACTACGTACAGGCCGACGCGACCGACCGCGACGCCCTGCGCCGCGCCTGCGACGAGATCGTGCGGCGGCACGGCCCCGTGCGCGGTGTGCTGCACACCGCGATCGTCCTCGGCGACCAGACCCTCGCCCGGATGGACGAGGACCGGTTCCGCGCGACCTATGCCGCCAAGGCCGACATCGCTGTGAACCTCGCCGACGCCTTCGCCGGCCAGCCGCTGGACTTCGTCGCGTTCTTCTCCTCCATGCAGGCCTTCTTCAAGGCCCCCGGCCAGGCCAACTACGCGGCGGGCTGCACCTTCGCCGACGCCTACGCCGAGCACCTGGCCACCCGCCTCGACTGCCCGGTCAAGGTCATGAACTGGGGCTACTGGGCGGGTGTCGGAGTCGTCACCGCCGACGGCTACCGGCAGCGCATGGCACAGCTGGGCCTGGGCTCGATCGAACCGGACGAGGGCATGGCCGCCTTCGACGCCCTGCTGGCCTCCCCGTACCCGCAGCTCGCCCTCCTCAAGGCCACCGACACCCGCAGCATCGACGGCCTGCACGACGACGACGCCCTCACCCACCCGGCCGTCACCGTCCCGTCCCTGATCGGCGCACTGCGCGAGGACCGCCCCGACCGCCGCGCGGAGATCGCGCGGCTGCGCGAGCGGGCCGGCGGGCACGCCGCGGCCATGCAGGACGCGCTCATCGGCATCACCTGGGCGCTGCTGCAGTCCCTGGGCCTGTTCCGCGACGGCCGGGCGGCCACCGCCGCCCAGTGGCGCGCCGCCGGCGGCATCGAGGACCGCTACCAGCGCTGGACCGAGCACACCCTCGCCGTACTCGCCGACGCCGGCCGCCTGCGCCGCGAGGGCGAGGACGGGTACGCGGCCCTCGACACCCGTACCGGCTCCCTCGACGACGCCTGGGCCGACTGGGACCGGGCGCGGCAGCCGTGGCTGGCCGACGACGCCAAACGCCCCCAGGCGATCCTCGTCGACACGACGCTGCGCGCCCTGACCGGCATCCTCACCGGCCGCCGCCCGGCCACCGACGTGATGTTCCCCAACGCCTCGCTCGAACTCGTCGAGGGCGTCTACAAGAACAACCCCGTCGCCGACTACTTCAACGACGTGCTCGCCGACACCCTCGTCGCCTACCTGGAACGGCGGCTGGCCGACGACCCGTCCGCGCGCCTGCGCATCCTGGAGATCGGCGCCGGCACCGGCGGTACCAGCGCCACGCTCTTCCGCCGGCTGCGGCCGTGGGCCGGGCACATCGAGAAGTACAGCTACACCGACATCTCCAAGGCGTTCCTGCTGCACGCGCAGCGGGAGTACGGCGAGCTCGCCCCGTACCTGGACGCCCGGCTCTTCCACGCCGAGCGGCCGCTGGCGGGCCAGGACGTGGCCCCCGGCGAGTACGACGTGGTGATCGCCACCAACGTGCTGCACGCGACCCGCAACATCCGCAGGACGCTGCGCAACGCCAAGGCCGCCGCGCGCCCCCACGCCCTGCTGCTGCTCAACGAGCTCAGCGACAACATCCTCTTCAGCCACCTCACCTTCGGCCTCCTGGACGGCTGGTGGCTCTACGACGACCCGGCGCCGCGGATCCCCGGTTCTCCCGGCCTGGCCCCGGAGAGCTGGCGGCGGGTCCTGGGCGAGGTCGGCTTCCGCGCGGCGTTCGTCGCCGCCGAGGGCGCCGACGACCTCGGCCAGCAGGTCATCGTCGCCGAGAGCGACGGCGCGATCCGCCAGCCGCGCCCGGACGGGGAGTCCGCCTTCCGCGGCACCCTCCCGGCGGCCCGGCCGCGGGCCGCGGAACCGGCCGAGCCCGCCGCGCCGCAACCGGCCGCGGCGCCGGCCGCCGCCGGTGACCGCGAGGAGCTCCTGGCGGACCTGGCCCGCGACCACTTCCGCGGCCTGGTCGCGGACACCCTGCGGCTGCCGGTCGCCGACATCCGTGCCGATGTGTCCTTCGACCGCTACGGCATCGACTCGATCCTGGTCGTCCAGCTGACGGAGGCGGTCCGCAAGGGTCTCGACAACGTCGGCAGCACGCTGTTCTTCGAGGTACGGACGGTCGACGGCCTCGTCCGGCACTTCCTGCGCACCCAGCCCGACGCGCTCGCGGCGCTGGTCGGCCTGAGCGGTACGGAAGCGCCCGCTGACGAACAACTCCCGTCCGGAGGGCGGGAGTTGGCGCCCGCAGGCCCCTCGCGGACGGCCCGTGCGCCGGAGCCCGCCGCCGTGCCGGAGCCTGCCGCCGTGCCGGAGCCTGCCGGACCGCCCCGCGCCGAGCAGGGCATGGCCATCGCGATCGTCGGCATGGCGGGCCGCTACCCCGGCGCACCCGACCTGGACACCTACTGGGAGAACCTGCTCGCCGGCCGGGACAGCGTCACCGAGATCCCGGCCGGGCGCTGGGACCACGGCCGCTACTACGACCCGCGGCGCGGTGTGCCCGGCAGGACGTACAGCAAGTGGGGCGGCTTCCTCGACGGGATCGACGAGTTCGACCCGCTGTTCTTCGGCATCTCGCCGAAGGCGGCGTCCATGATGGACCCGCAGGAGCGGCTGTTCCTGCAGTGCGCCCACACCACGCTGGAGGACGCCGGCTACACGCGTGACGCCCTGCGCGCCGCCGCCCGTGCCCGGGTGGCCGAGGACGCCGGCGACATCGGGGTGTTCGTCGGCGCGATGTACTCCGAGTACCAGCTCTACGGCGCCGAGTACAGCGTGCGCGGCGAGCCGGTCGTGGTGCCGGGGAGCCTGGCGTCGATCGCCAACCGCGTCTCGTACTTCCTCGACGCGAGCGGCCCCAGCGCCACCGTCGACACCATGTGCGCCTCGGCGCTGTCCGCGATCCACCTCGCCTGCGCCGCCCTCCAGCGTGGGGAGTGCGGTGCCGCGCTGGCGGGTGGGGTCAATCTGTCGGTGCACCCCGGTAAGTACCTGATGATCGGGGAGGGCCAGTTCGCCTCCAGCGACGGCCGCTGCCGCAGCTTCGGGGAGGGCGGCGACGGCTATGTGCCCGGCGAGGGCGTCGGCGCGGTGCTGCTGCGCCCGCTCGCCGACGCCGTCGCCGACGGCGACCGCATCCTCGGCGTGATCCGCGGCACCGCCGTGAACCACGGCGGCCACACCCACGGATTCACCGTGCCGAACCCGCTCGCGCAGGCGGCGGTCGTCCGCAGCGCCTGGCGCCGGGCCGGAATCGACCCCCGGGACCTCGGCTGCATCGAGGCGCACGGCACCGGAACCTCGCTGGGCGACCCGATCGAGATCGCCGGACTGAACGCGGCCTTCGCCGAGTTCACCGACGCACGCAACTTCTGTGCCATCGGCTCGGCGAAGTCGAACATCGGCCACCTGGAGTCCGCGGCGGGCATCGCGGGCCTGGCCAAGCTCCTGCTGCAGATGCGGCACGGCACGCTCGTACCGTCCCTGCATGCCGAGCGCGTCAACCCCGAAATCGACTTCGCCGACAGCCCCTTCGTCCTCCAGCGCGAGGCCGCGCCCTGGCCGAGGACCGGCGGGCGTCCGCGCCTCGGTGGCCTCTCCTCGTTCGGCGCGGGCGGCTCCAACGCCCATGTCGTGGTCGAGGAGTACGTCGAGGATTACGCCGAGGAGTACACCGAGGGGACTGCCGGGAGGGGCCTGGTGCCCGAGGCGCCCGCGCAGCGCGGCGAACCCGTCGTCGTGGTGCTGTCCGCCTTCGACGAGGAGCGGCTGCGCGAGTCGGCCGGCCGGCTGCGCGACGCGCTGCGGACGAAGCGGTGGAGCGGCGCGGACCTGCCCGGCATCGCGTACACGCTGCAGGTCGGCCGCGAGGCGATGACCGCACGGTTCGCCGTGGTCACCGGCACGCTGCCGGACCTGATCGAGGCGCTGGACGCCTGCGCGCTCGGCGGCAGGCTGCCCGCGGGCGCGTACCTGAACCTCGGCGGCGAACGGGGCGGCGCGGTCCGGGACTTCCTCACCGACGAGGACTTCCAGGAGACGGTCGTGCGCTGGGCGCGGCGCGGGAAGCTGGCGCCGCTGGCCGAGGCCTGGACCAGCGGTCTGGCCGTCCAGTGGGACCGTCTGCACACCGAGGGACCGAAGCCGCGCAAGGTCGCACTGCCCGGCTACCCGTTCGCCCGGGAACGCTACTGGTACACCGACGACCTGCCGGAACCCGCGGACACCCGCGCCGCGTCCGGGGACACCCGCGCCGCGTCCGGGGACACCCGCGCCGCGTCCGCGGACGCCGCCCCGCGGCCCGCCGCCCCGCGCCCCGCCGTGGCGGCCGCGCCCGCGACCACGCCCGCGACCACGCCCGTCACCACGCCCCCCGTGCCCGCTCCGCCCGCGCAGCCGGCCACCTCCTACGAGCTCCCCGCCGGTGACCTCACCCTGCACCCCGTCTGGGAGCCCGCCCGGCTGCTGCGCGGCAGCCCCTACCCGTCCGCGGCCTCCCGCGTGGTGGCGGTCGGCCTCGCACCGGACGTCCTCGCGGAGCTGACCGCCCGCCGCCCGCAGACCGTGGTGCTGGACACCGGCGCGTCATCCGCCGAAGAGGTCCGTGACGCACTCGCCGCCCTGGGCGACTTCGACCACGTCGTCCTGCAGTTCCCGACCCAGGCCGTCGACCACGGCGCTCAGGCGCAGATCGACGCGCAGCGCGCGGTGGTCCGCCGGATGTTCCGCGTCCTGAAGGCACTGGCCCTCACCCGGGACGAGCAGCGGCTCGGACTCACCCTCGTGACCTGCGGCGCGTTCGACGCCGGCGGCTCCCGGCCCGCCGACCCGGTGCAGGCGAGCCTGCACGGTCTGATCGGCGGCCTGGCCAAGGAGCAGCCGCACTGGCGCATCCGCGCGGTCGACCTGGCCGACGGCGAACCGTTCGTCGCCGACGAGGTCTTCGCGCTGCCCGCCGACCGCCGCGCCCACCCGCTCGCCCGACGCGGCGGCCAGTGGCTGCGCCGCCAGCTCCTGCCAGTGGACACCACCGAGCCGCCCGCCGCCCCCGTACTGCGCCGCGACGGCGTCTACGTACTCATCGGCGGCGCGGGCGACCTCGGCGTGCTGCTCAGCGAGTACCTCATACGGCAGCACGACGCACACGTCATCTGGGTCGGCCGCCGCGCCGAGGACGAGGACATCCGGGCCAGGGCGGCGCGGGCCGCGGCCGGCGGGCGGACGCCCGTCTACCTGTCCGCCGACGCCGCCGACCCCGGCGCGCTCGCCCGTATGCGGGACGAGGTCGTCCGCCGCCACGGCCGCATCGACGGCGTGGTGCACCTGGCGATGGTGTTCAGCCACACGCCGCTCGCCCGGATGACCGAGCACGAGCTGGAGGCCACCCTCGCGGCCAAGGTCGACCCGTGCGTGCACTTCGCCGACGTCTTCGCCGGCCACGGCCTGGACTTCCTCCTGCTGATCTCCTCGCTGGTGAGCTTCATCCGCAACTCCCACCAGGCGCACTACTCGGCGGCCTGCGCCTTCGAGGACGCGCGCGCCGACGCCCTGCGCGAGGCGCTGGACTGCCGGGTCAAGGTCGTCAACTGGGGCTACTGGGGCAACGTCCCCGACGAGCTGCTGCGCCAGGTGACGTCCATGGGACTGGCCCCGATCGACCCGGCCACGGCGATGGGCGCACTGGAACGCCTGCTGGCGGGCCCGCTCGACCAGATCGGCTTTATGCGCCTGGGCCGCCCGCTGCCCGTCGAAGGGGTGCTCACCGCGGAGACGCTGACCCCGCAGGCACCCGGCGCGGCGGCCCGCGACGGCGCCGCGGCACTCGCGCTGCCCACCGGCCTGGCCGAGCACCACGCGGGCCCGGTCCCCGACGAGATCGACGCGCTCCTGCTGCGCCGCCTCGCCGCCGAACTGCGCCGGGCGGGTCTGGAGGAACCCCGCCGCGGCCTCGCCGAGTGGAAGGAGCGGCAGGGCGTCGACGCACGGTTCGACGGCTGGCTCGCCGCCACCCTGCGCGCGCTCGCCGGGCACGGGATGATCGACGACCGGGGCCGCTGGACCACGGGCGGCCCGGCCGCCGGGGACGCCGACGACTGCCGCACCGACTGGGCCGCACAGACGCCCCGTTGGACCGCCGCCAACCCCGATCTGCGCGCACCGCTGCACCTGCTGGACCAGACCCTGCCCGCGCTCACCGACATCCTGTGCGGCCGGGTGCGCGCCACCGACGTCCTGTTCCCCGAGGGGTCGTTCGCCCTCGTCGAGGGCGTCTACCGCGACAACCGCGTGGCCGCGCACTTCAACGCCGTCCTCGCCGAACACGTGGCGGCCTTCCTGCGCGCCCGCCGGGACGCCGATCCGGGCGCCCGCCTGCGCGTGCTGGAGATCGGCGCGGGCACCGGCGGAACCACCGGGCCCGTCCTCGACCGCCTCGCCCGCGAAGGGCTCGACCTGGCCGAGTACTGCTTCACTGACCTGTCCCAGGCCTTCCTGCACAGCGCCCAGGACACGTTCGGGCCGGGCCGCGACCACCTCACGTTCCGTGTCTTCGACGCGGCCCGGCCCCCGCACGCGCAGGGGCTGGACACCGGCGCCTTCGACGTCGTCATCGCGGCCAACGTGCTGCACGCCACCGACAACATCCGCCCGGCCCTGCGGCACGCCAAGGCGTTGCTGCGCGGCAACGGCCTGCTGGCCCTCAACGAGATCAGCGGTTTCTACCTCGTCAACCACCTCACCTTCGGCCTGCTCGACGGCTGGTGGCTCTACGACGACGCCGAACTGCGGGTGCCCGGCAGCCCCGCGCTGTCACCGGAGGCCTGGCAGCTCGTACTGGAGCAGGAAGGCTTCACCGGCATCCGCCATCCCGCGGGGGACGCCCTGGCGCTCGGGCAGCAGGTCGTCGTGGCCCACAGCGACGGTCTCGCCCGCAGCCCGCGCCCGCTCTCCCCGGCGCCCGAGGCGAGCGGCCCGCCGGCCCAGCCGCCGACGCAGCCCACGGCCCCGGCCCCCGCCCCGGCCCGGACCGTCACGGACGTGGTCCTGGCCGAGCTCGCCGACGCGCTGCGGATGCCCGCCGACCGGATCAGCCCGGACCAGGCGTTCGCCGACTACGGCCTGGACTCCATCGTCGGCGCCCGGTTCGTCCGGCGCCTCAACGAGGAGCTGGGGACCGACCTGCTGACCACGGTCATCTTCGACCACCACAGCGTGGCGCAGCTCGCCGCCCATATCGCCGAGAGCCACCGGCCACAGCTCACCACCACCCCCGCCGCACCGGCACCCGCCGTACCGGCACCCGCCGCTCCGGCACCCGTCGCTCCGTCACCGGTGCGCGCACCGCACACCGCCGGAGCACCGCACGCCGCCGGAGCCCCGCACAGCCCCGGAGGACGCGAGCCTCTCGCCATCGTGGGGATCAGCGGCCGCTTCGCGCAGTCGGACGACACCGACGCCCTCTGGCAGCACCTCGCCGCCGGCCGCGACCTCGTCGGCCCGGTCGAACGGTGGGACCTCTCCGGCTACAGCCAGGACGAACTGCCCTGCCGCGCGGGCAGCTTCCTCGACGGCATCGACCGGTTCGACGCCCGCTTCTTCCACCTGACCGGCCTCGAAGCCACCTACACCGACCCCCAGCAGCGGCTGTTCCTCGAACAGGCGTGGACGGCCATCGAGGACGCCGGCTACGCGGGCTCCTCGCTGGACGGCCGGCGCTGCGGCGTGTACGTCGGCTGCACCGGCGGCGACTACCCCCAGTGGTTCGAGGACGCGCCGCCCGCCCAGGCGGCATGGGGCACCGCGCCCTCGGTCGTCCCGGCACGCATCGCCTACCACCTGAACCTCCAGGGCCCGGCCATCGCGGTCGACACGGCCTGCTCCAGCTCACTGGTCGCCATCCACCTCGCCTGCCAGGGCCTGTGGAGCGGCGAGACCGACATGGCGCTCGCGGGCGGCGTCAGCGTCCAGACCACCCCGGACACCTACCTGGCGGCCGGCCGCGGCGGGATGCTCTCGCCCACCGGCAAGTGCCACACCTTCGACGCCGCCGCCGACGGATTCGTCCCCGGCGAAGGCGTGGGCGTGGTGGTGCTCCGCCGCCTGTCCGACGCACTGGCCGACGGCGACCACATCCACGCCGTGATCCGCGGCTCCGCCGTCAACCAGGACGGGGCGACCAACGGCATCACCGCACCCAGCGCCCTGTCCCAGGAGCGCCTCATCCGCCAGGTGCACGCCGAGTTCGGCATCGACCCGGCCGAGATCGGCATGGTCGAGGCGCACGGCACCGGCACCCAGCTCGGCGACCCCATCGAATGCCAGGCCCTGGTCGGCGCGTTCGGCACGGCCGGCGGCCGCGACACCTGCGCACTCGGCTCGATCAAGACGAACCTCGGTCACACCACCTCCGCCGCGGGCGTGGCGAGCCTGCTCAAGGTCGTGCTCGCGCTGCGCCACGGCCAGATCCCGCCGTCCCTCCACCACTACGAGACCAATCCCGCGATCCGACTCACCGAAAGCCCCTTCCACGTGAACACCACGCTGCGGCCGTGGCAGCCCAACGGACAGGGCAAGCGCGTCGCTGCCCTGAGCGCGTTCGGCTTCAGCGGCACCAACGGCCATATGGTCGTGGAGAACGCCCCGGACCGTGACGAGCGCCAACACGCGCCGGGCGAGCTGCTGTTCGTCCTGTCCGCCCAGCAGCCCGAGGCGCTGCACCGCCGCGCCGAGGACCTCCTGGCGTACCTGCGCCGCACCCCCGACGCCGCACTGGCCGACGTCAGCTACACACTGGCGACCGGCCGGGACCACTTCACCCACCGCGCGGCCTTCGTCGCCGCCGACCGCGAGGCGCTCACACACCGGCTGGAGGCCTGGCTGGCCGACGGGCGGAGCGACACCCCGGCACCACGCGGGGACAGCGCGCCGGAGCGCGCCCGGACCCGGTACCTGAACGGCGAACAGGTCGACTTCGCGCCGCTCTTCGCCGGGCTCGACGTACGCCGTACGCCGCTGCCCACCTACCCGTTCCAGCGCAAGAGCTACTGGCCGGCGGCCGACGCACCGAGCCGGCGCCGCCGGGTGCCGGAGGGCGCGCACGGCCCCATCGCCCCGTCGCCCGAGCGTGCGCAACCGGCGCCCGCGTACCCGACGCCGGACACCGACGAAGCGACTGTGCGGTACCAAGTCGGCGAACTCCTCCTGGCCGAGCTCGCCCGCGTACTCATGATGGAGCCCGACGAGATCGACCCGCAGGCGTCCTTCTCCGACTACGGCGTGGACTCGATCCTCAGCGTCAGGCTCGTCGCGGCGGTGAACAACGCCCTCGACGTCGACCTGCCGAGCACCGCACTGTTCGAGCACAGCTCGCTCGACCGGCTGACGGACCACCTGGTCACCCGGTACGGGGCGCAGCTGCGGCCCACCGGTGCGCCTGAGCCTGCGTCGACGTCGGCGCCGCGCACACCGGCAGCCAAGGCCGGAGCGGCCCCCGAGCAGGACGACCCGGCCGGCGTCCCGGCCGACGACGGCATCGCCGTGGTGGGCATCGCCGCCCGGTTCGCGCAGTCGCCCGACGCCGCGGCCCTGTGGGCACACCTCGCCGCGGGCGACGACCTGGTCGGCGAGGTCACCCGCTGGGACCTGGACAAGGAGCTGGGCGTGGGCGCCCCGCGCCAGTACGGAAGCTTCGTCGACGACATCGAGCGCTTCGACGCCTGGTTCTTCCGCATGTCCGGCAAGGAGGCCACCTACACCGATCCGCAGCAGCGGATCTTCCTGGAGGAGTGCTGGCACGCCCTGGAGGACGCGGGCTACGCCGGTGAGCGGCTCGACGGCCGCGGGTGCGGCGTCTACGTCGGCGGCTCGCCCAGCGACTACCAGCAGCTGACCGGCGACGACGCGCCACCGCAGACCCTGTGGGGCAACATCTCCTCGGTCATCGCCTCGCGGATCTCCTACTTCCTCGACCTGCAGGGGGCCGCGCTGTCGGTCGACACCGCCTGCTCCAGTTCGCTGGTGGCCGTTCACCAGGCCTGCCAGGACCTCCGCCTGGGCAACACGTCCATGGCGCTGGCGGGAGGCGTCTTCGTCCAGTCCACCCCGGTCTTCTACCGGTCCGCCGTGCGGGCGAACATGCTGTCCGCCCGCGGGCGCTGCCACACCTTCGACGAGCGCGCCGACGGCTTCGTACCGGGGGAGGGCGCCGGCGTGGTCGTGCTCAAGCGGCTCACCGACGCGCTGCGCGACGGCGACCAGATCTACGGCGTGATCCGCGGCTCCGGCATGAACCAGGACGGCACCACCAACGGGCTCACCGCGCCCAGCGCCGGATCGCAGGAACGCCTGCTGCGCGGCGTCCACGAGCGCGCCGGCGTCGACCCCGCCGGCATCCAGCTGATCGAGGCGCACGGGACCGGCACGCCGCTGGGCGACCCCATCGAGTTCGAGGCGCTGCGCGCCGCGTTCGGCGACGCGCCCGAGGGCGGCTGCGCCCTGGGGTCCGTCAAGACCAACCTGGGGCACACCCAGTTCGCCGCGGGCGTGGCCGGCGTCATCAAGGTGCTGCTGGCGCTCAGGAACGAGCAGCTGCCCCCGTCGCTGCACTTCCGCCGCGCCAACCCGGCGATCACGCTGGAGGGCAGCCCCTTCTACATCAACACGGAACTGCGCCCGTGGCCCGCGCCCGCCGACGGGCCGCGCCGCGCCGGCGTCAGCTCGTTCGGCGCCGCGGGCACCAACGCGCACGCACTGATCGAACAGGCCCCCGCCGTGCGCACCGCCGGGCACGGCCCCCGGCCGGCCTGGCTGATCGTCCTGTCGGCACAGGACGACGCCGGCCGCCGTGCCCAGGCCGAGCGCCTGCTGGACCACGCCCTCGCCCACGAGGACCTGGACCTGGGCGACGTGGCCTACACCCTGGCCACCGGACGCCGCCACTGCAGCCACCGCTGGGCGGCCGTGGCCACGGACCGCGAGCGGCTCGTCGCCGTCCTGCGGACCTGGCTGCGCGACGGCCGGGCCGAGGACGTGGTCACCGGCGAGGCGCCCGAGGGGCTCCGCCGCCAGGACCCCGCCGCCCGCGCCCGCGCCGCCCGCCTGATGGCCGGGCCCGGCGGTCACGACGACCTCACCGAACTGGCCGGGCTCTTCGCCCAGGGGCAGGACCTGCGCTTCGCCCCGCTCTTCGGCGACGGCGGCTTCCGCATCGTGTCCCTC
The DNA here is from genome assembly GCF_053595675.1 of Streptomyces sp. NPDC002446. Taxonomy (NCBI): domain Bacteria; kingdom Bacillati; phylum Actinomycetota; class Actinomycetes; order Kitasatosporales; family Streptomycetaceae; genus Streptomyces; species Streptomyces sp. NPDC002446. The sequence goes on from NZ_JBSFYC010000004.1 coordinate 131,406, forward strand.
CCGGCCTACCCGTTCGCGGGCAAGCGCTACTGGGTCGGCTCACGTCCGGCGGTCCCCGCCGCGGCCGCGGCCCCCGCTCCGGCCCCCGCTCCGGCCCCGTCGCCGCTGGCCGGCCGCCGGCTGACCGGAGATCCCGGCTCCGCGTCCTTCGCCGTCGAACTGACCGGCCGTGAGTTCTTCCTCGACGACCACCGGGTGCGCGACGTGCCGGTGCTGCCCGGTGTGGCCTACCTGGAGATGGCGTACGCGGCGGCCCGCGCCGAGGGCCTCGAACCCGCCGACGTCCGCCTGCGCAACGTCGTCTGGTCGCGCCCCGCACAGGTCACCGGGCCGACCACGGTCGCGGTCGCACTGCGGCCCGGCGCGGACGACGCCCTCCACTACGAGATCACCGCGGCGGCCGGCGGCGAACAGGCCGCGGCCCACGGGCAAGGACGCATCGAACCGTGCGCGACGCCGTCCCCCGCCCGCCTGGACATCGCCGCACTGCGCGCCCGGTGCGACAGGCGCACCGTGGAACACGACGACTGCTACCGGCTCTTCGACCGCATGGGCATCGGCTACGGCCCGGCCATGCGGGGCATCCGGCGGATCCACGTCGGCGCCGGGCTCGCCGTCGCCCGCCTGAGCCTGCCGCAGGCCGCCCGGGACGGCGCCGACTGGGACCTGCACCCGGCCGTGCTCGACGCCGCCGTACAGGCCACCCTGGGCCTGTCACTGGCCGAGGACACCGACACCGTGGTGGCGGCACTGCCCTTCGTCCTGGACGAGGTGCAGCTGCTCGCGCCGAGCCCGGCCTCCGGGTGGGCGGTGGCGCGGCCCGCGGCCGGCGACCGCGGTGGAGCCGTCCGCCGCATCGACATCGAACTGTGCGACGACGACGGCGAGGTGTGCGTCCGCCTGCTCGGGTTCACCGCGCGCCTCCTGACCGCCGGTGACGGCCAAGCGGACGGGCAGCACACCGGGGACGCGACGCTCACCCTCATGCGGGCCGGCTGGCGCCCGGCCGGGCCCGCCCGGGCACCGCGTCCGCTGGCGCGGCACGAGGTGCTGCTCGCCGGACTCGCCCAGACCGACCCCGCGGCGGTCCGGGACGGGCTCGGCGTGCCCTGCACGGCGCTGCCCGCCGACGGCGACCTGGCCCAGCGCTTCACCCGCCAGGCCGAGACGGTGCTGGCCCGCCTCCAGCAGCTCGTCCCGGCCACCCGCGACGGCGAGGTCCTGCTCCAGGTGGTCGTGCCCGCCGACGGCGAGAACCGGGTCCTGGCGGGCCTCGGAGGCCTGCTGCGCACGGCCCGCATGGAGCACCCCAGGCTGCTGACCCAGCTCGTCGAGGTGCAGGCGCCCGTCGACGCGGCGACGCTGTGCGAGCGCCTGCGCCAGGACGCGGCGAGCCCCGACGACCCGGCCGTGCGGTACTCCGGCGGGCAGCGCCGGGTGCCGCAGTGGACCGCCGTCGAGGACGCCCCGCCGGCCCGCCCGTGGAAGGCCGGTGGCGTCTACCTCCTCACCGGGGGAGCCGGCGGGCTCGGCGCGCTGTTCGCCCGCGAGATCGCCCGGCAGGCACCCGGCGCCGCGCTCGTCCTCTGCGGGCGCTCGCCGGAAGGCCCCGCCCAGCGTGAACTCCTGCGAGAACTGGACGCCTTGGGAGCGCGTGCCGCCTACCGGGAGCTGGACGTCGCCCGGCGCGACGCCGTGACCGACTGCGTGCGCGCCGTCGTCGCCGCGCACGGCCGCCTCGACGGCGTCCTCCACACCGCCGGTGTGGTGCGCGACGGCTACCTCGCCCGCAAGAGCGCCGAAGAGCTGCGGGAGGTCCTCGCCGCGAAGGTCGCCGGCTTCGTCCACCTCGACGAAGCCACCGCCGCGCTCGACCTGGACTGCTTCATCGGGTTCTCCTCGCTGTCGGCGTACGGCAACCAGGGCCAGGGCGACTACGCGGCGGCCAACGCCTTCATGGACGCCTACGCCGCCCTCCGCCACGAGCGGGTGGCCGGCGGCGAGCGCCGCGGCCGCACACTGGTCGTCGGCTGGCCCCTGTGGGCCGACGGCGGTATGAAGGTCGACGCCGCCACCGAACGCCGCCTGCACGACAGCGTCGGCATGGTGCCGATGCGCGCCCCGCACGGCGTGGCGGCGCTGCTGGGCGCCTACGGCACCCATGACCCGCACGTCCTGGCCGTCTTCGGCGACCGCGCCCGCATCGACGCCACCCTCCTGGCCGCCCCCGAGGCCACCGGCGCCGCACCGGCCGTGACCGCACCCGACCGCGCCGCCCTGCGCGCGTTGGTCCTCGGCCGCGCCCTCGGCCACGCCGCCGCGGTACTCGCCGTACCGGCCGAGGAGCTCGACGGCGCGGTGGAGCTGGGCGAGTACGGCTTCGACCCGGTCGCGCTCACCGCGCTCGCCGCCCGCCTCACCACCGAGTTCGGGCTCCCGCCCGTGCCCAAGCCGTTCCCCGAACATCTGACCCTGGGAGAGGTCGTGGACCACCTGCTCGACACCCACCCCGAACGCTTCGGGACGGCACCGCCGGCTCCCGCGCCCGCCGCCGCGCCCGTCGCGCCCGCCGGCCGGGAGCAGCGGCACAAGGCGCTGCTGAAGAGGCTGACCGCCCGTGTGTCCGTCCTGCTGGACGTGCCCGCCGAGCGGATCACCGGCGCGGCCGAGATGACCCGCTACGGCTTCGACTCCCTCTCGTTCATCGGCTTCGCCAACGAGCTCAACGCCGAGTTCGGGCTGTCCCTGGCGCCGACCCTGTTCTTCGAGAACCCCACCCTGGACGGGGTCGTCGAGCACCTCCTCGACCACCACGCCGACCGCGTCGCCGCCGACGCGGCACCGCAACCGGCACCGCCCGCGGCGGCACCCGCCACCGAGGAGCCCGCCACCGCCGTCACCACCACGCCCCCCGCGGACGCGCCCGGGAACGAGCCGATCGCCGTCATCGGCATCAGCGGCCGCTTCCCGATGGCCGACGACCTCGACGCGTTCTGGGAGAACCTCAGCGCAGGCCGCGACTGCACCCGCGAGGTCCCGGCGGACCGCTGGGACTGGCGCGCCCACTACGGCGACCCCGTCAAGGAGCCCAACACCTCCCACGTCACGTCCGGCGGCTTCATGGACGGCGTCGGCGACTTCGACCCGCTGTTCTTCGACATCTCCCCCAAGGAAGCGGAGCTGATGGACCCGCAGCAGCGGCTCCTGATGCTGTACGTGTGGAAGGCACTGGAGGACGCCGGGTACGCGGCGGGTGCCGTCGCCGGCACGAACACGGCCCTCATCGCCGGCACCACCAGCACCGGCTACAGCACCCTCGTCACCCGCTACTCGCCGGTGATCGAGGGGTACGACATCACCGGCGCGGCCCCCTCCATGGGCCCGAACCGGATGAGCTACTTCCTTGACCTGCGCGGTCCCAGCGAGCCCGTCGACACGGCCTGTTCGAGCGCGCTCGTCGCCGTGCACCGGGCCGTCCAGGCCCTCCGCGACGGCCAGTCGGACATGGCCATCGCCGGCGGCGTCAACACGATGGTCAGCGTCGACGGGCACATCAGCATCTCCAAGGCGGGCATGCTCAGCCCCGAAGGCCGCTGCAAGACCTTCTCCGACCGTGCCGACGGCTACGCCCGCGGTGAGGGTGTGGGCATGCTGGTGCTCAAGCGGCTGTCGGCGGCTGAGCGGGACGGCGATCACGTCTACGGCCTGATCCGTTCGACGGCCGAGAACCACGGCGGCCGCGGCAGCTCCCTGACCGCGCCCAACCCCAAGGCCCAGGCCGCCCTCCTGCGGGAGGCCTACGGGAAGGCCGGCATCGACCCCCGGACCGTGGGCTACATCGAGGCGCACGGCACCGGTACCAAGCTCGGCGACCCGGTGGAGATCAACGGGCTCAAGTCCGCTTTCCGTGAGCTGTACGAGGACCACGGTGCGGTGGTGGAGGGGGCGCACTGCGGTATCGGGTCGGTGAAGACGAACATCGGCCACCTCGAACTCGCGGCGGGGGTGGCCGGTGTGATCAAGGTGCTGTTGCAGATGCGGCACCGCACGCTGGTCGAGAGCCTGCACTGCGACACCGTCAATCCGTACATCGACCTCGACGGCAGCCCCTTCCACCTCGTGCGCGAACAGCAGCCCTGGCCGGCGCCGCGCGACGCGCAGGGCCGTGAACTCCCGCGCCGGGCCGGTGTCAGCTCCTTCGGGTTCGGCGGTGTCAACGCCCATGTCGTCCTGGAGGAGTACGTACCGCGCACCGCCCCCGAACCGGACCGGGCGCCCACCGCACCGGTCCCCGTCGTCCTGTCGGCGAGCCACCCCGAGGTGCTGTGCGAACTCGCCGAGCGCTGGGTGCACGTCCTGCGCCGCGGCGACTACGACGACACCGACCTGGCGTCGATCGCCTACACCACGCAGACCGGACGCACGCCCCTGACCGAGCGCCTCGCCTGCCTGGTCCGCACGGCCGGCGAACTGCGGGAGGCACTGGAGTCCTGGCTGCGCGGCGAGCCCGCGAGCGGCGTCTTCCGCGGCACGGTCCCGCGCGGCGTGGAACTGCCGGACGCACCGGCCGGGTTCGGCCCGCACGACGACCCCGGCGGCGCGGACCGCAACGACTGGGCGCGCCTGCTCCAGGCATGGGTGAACGGCGCCCCCTTCGACTGGGACCGCCTCCACACCGGGCGCCGCCCGCGCCGGATCGCCCTGCCGACCTACCCCTTCCGTCTCCGGCGCTACTGGGTCGACACCACGCGCCCCGCGAACGGCGCCCGGCCGGCGGCACTGCACCCTCTGGTGCACACGAACACCTCGGACCTGGACGAGCACCGCTACACCGCGCACTTCACCGGCCGCGAGTTCTTCCTCACCGACCACCGCGTACGCGCCCAGGTGATGGAGACGGTCTCCGGCTGGCGGCCCGGCCGCCCGCCCACGGCCCCCGACAGCCCCGCGCACGCCGTGCCCGTGCTGCCGGCGGTGGCCTACCTGGAGATGGCGCGCGCCGCCGCGGCCATGGCGGCCGGCGGCGACGCACAGGCCTGGTCGCTGAAGCTGGCGTCCTGGCTGCGCCCGCTCACCGTCGAGCAGCCGACCGACGTGCACACCGCGCTGACCACCCGGGCCAGCGGCGGCCTCAGCTACGAGGTGTACGCGGTGGACGAGGACGGCGCACGGGTCGTCTTCGGCCGCGGCCAGCTGCGGCGGACAGCCCCCGCCCCCGCCGAACGGCTCGACCTCGCGGCCCTGCGCGCGCAGTGCGACGGCCCCGTCTTCGACGCCGAGGCCTGCTACACACGCTTCACCGGCATCGGCATGGCCTACGGCCCGGCCCTGCGCGGCATCGAGCGTCTGCACACCGGCTCGCGGCAGGCGGTGGCGCGGCTGAGGCTGCCCGCCGCCGCGTCCCGCGAGCGCGGCTACGTACTCAACCCGGGCATGCTCGACGCCGCCCTGCAGGCCACGGTCGGCCTCTTCGCCGACGCACCCGGCACACCGCGCACGGCACTGCCGTTCGCCCTGGGCGAGTTGGAGGTGCTGCGGGCGGTCCCGGACACCGGTTGGGCGGTCGTCCGCTTCGCCGAGGACGACCACGTGGGCGCGGTGCGCCGGCTCGACCTGGACCTCTGTGACGACGACGGCGAGGTGTGCGTACGCCTCCGGGGCTTCAGCGTCCGCACGCTCGGCGGCGGCGAGCCCACCGCTGACGGCGAGCCCGCCCGGCCCGCCGAACGGGCCCCCGAGCCGCCGTCCGGGCCCGACGACGCCTACCTGCTGGACCTGATCGAAGCCATTGGCCGGCGCGAGATGAGCGCGGACGAATTCAAGAGGAGCCTGGCATGAGCACCACCCGCATCACATCCCTGGACGACCTGCACCGGCTCATCCGCGAGGGACAGGTGGGGCAGGACGAGGCGCTCCGCCTGCTCCGCGACTGGAAGCAGACGCCGGCGCACACACCCGCACAGTCCGCTCGGCCGGCCGACGCCGCCGGCACCGACGCCCTGACGGAGCGGGTCTGCGCCGTCGTGGTGGAGAAGGTCTGCGAGCTGCTGAAGGTCACCCCGGACGACCTGGACGTCCATGTCGACCTCAGCGAGTACGGGCTCGACTCCCTCGTCATCACCCAGCTGGTGAACATGGTCAACGACGCCCTGGGGCTGGAGCTCGCGCCCACCGTGCTGTTCGAGCACGCGACGATCCAGTCCTTCGGCGCCCACCTGACGGACGAGTACGGCCCCGCGCTGGCCGCCCGCCTGGGGCTGACCTCGCCCGCCGCCGCGGAGTCCCGTCCCGCGCAGCCCCGTACCGCCGAGCCCGTCGGCACGCCGGTCCCGGTCGCGGCCGCCCCCGCGCCCGCCGAGCGGCGGGACGACCCCATCGCGGTGGTCGGCATGAGCGGCCGGTTCCCCCAGGCCGAGGACCTCGACGCGTTCTGGCGGAACCTGCGCGACGGCCGCGACTGCATCGCCGAAGTCCCCGCCGACCGGTGGGACTGGCGCGCCCTGTTCGGCGACCCCTTGCAGGAACCGGGCCGCACCAATGTGAAGTGGGGCGGCTTCATGGACGGCGTCGCCGACTTCGATCCGCTGTTCTTCGGCATCGCCCCGAAGGACGCCGTCCACATGGACCCGCAGCAGCGCCTGCTGATGCTGTACGTGTGGAAGGCGCTGGAGGACGCCGGCCACGCCGCCGACGCCCTGGCCGGGAGCAGCCTCGGCCTGTTCGTCGGCACCAGCGACACCGGCTACAGCCTGCTCACCGACCGCAGCAGCGGCAGGGGCGACAGCGTCACCCCCACGGGTAGCGTCCCCTCCGTCGGCCCGAACCGGATGAGCTACTTCCTGGACGTGCACGGGCCGAGCGAGCCGATCGAGACCGCCTGTTCGAGTTCCCTGGTGGCCGTTCACCGCGGTGTCGCCGCGATCGAACGCGGCGAGTGCGAGGCGGCCGTCGTCGGCGGCATCAACACCATGGTGATCCCCGACGGCCATGTCAGCTTCAGCAAGTCCGGGATGCTCAGCGTCGAGGGACGCTGCCGGACCTTCTCCGACCGCGCCGACGGCTACGCCCGCGGTGAGGGTGTGGGCATGCTGGTGCTCAAGCGGCTGTCGGCGGCCGAGCGCGACGGCGACCACGTCTACGGCCTGATCCGTTCGACGGCCGAGAACCACGGCGGCCGCTCCAACTCCCTGACCGCGCCCAACCCGAAGGCCCAGGCCGCACTGATCCGGCGCGCCTACCGCACCGCGGGCATCGACCCCCGGACCGTGGGCTACATCGAGGCGCACGGCACCGGTACCAAGCTCGGTGACCCGGTGGAGATCAACGGGCTCAAGTCCGCTTTCCGTGAGCTGTACGAGGAGCAGGGCGCGGTGGTCGAGGGGGCGCACTGCGGTATCGGGTCGGTGAAGACGAACATCGGCCACCTCGAACTCGCGGCGGGTGTGGCCGGTGTGATCAAGGTGCTGTTGCAGATGCGGCACCGCACACTGGTCGAGAGCCTGCACTGCGACACCGTCAATCCGTACATCGACCTCGACGGCAGCCCCTTCCACCTCGTGCGCGAACAGCAGCCCTGGCCGGCGCCGCGCGACGCTCAGGGCCGTGAACTCCCGCGCCGGGCGGGAGTGAGCTCCTTCGGGTTCGGCGGCGTCAACGCCCATGTCGTCCTCGAAGAGTACGTACCGCCCTCCGTACCGCAGGTGGGCACACAGGACCCCGTGGCCGTCGTCCTGTCCGCCCCGGAGCCCGACATGCTGCGCGCCCGGGCCCGGCAGCTGGCCGACTGGATCGACGCGGGCCGGCTCGGCGAGGCCGACCTGCCGGACCTCGCCCACACGCTGCAGGTGGGCCGCGTCGCGATGGACGAGCGCCTCGCCTTCCTGACCCCCTCGCTCACCGACCTGCGCGAGCGGCTGGGCGCCTTCCTCGACGGCGGCACCGCGCAGGGCCTGCACACCGGGCGGGCACAGCGCCAGGGACCGTGGAACGAGCTCGCCGCCGACGACGACATCGCCCTCGCCATCGACAGCTGGATAGCCAAGGGCAAGCTCGGACGCCTGCTCAAGCTCTGGGTCACCGGCTTCGACGTGGACTGGCGGCGCCTGTACGCCGGCCGGCCGGCGCGGCGCATCCCGCTGCCCGTCTACCCGTTCAAGCTGCAGCGCTACTGGATCGCCGACGCGAAGGGCACGACCCGGGCACCGGCACCGGCGGCCGCGGCGCCGAGCGCACCACCGTCGCCGCCCTACCGCCGCGATCTGACCGGGCACGAGTTCTATGTGCGCGACCACCGCGTGGGAGACACCCCCGTCCTGCCCGGGGCCGCCTACCTGGAGTTCGTGCGCGACGCGCTCGTCCGGGCCACGCCCGGGGCCACCGACACCGGCGTGCGCCTGCGCGACGTCACCTGGCTGCGTCCCCTGGAGGTGAGTGCACCGCGCACCCTCACCGTCGAACTGGCCGCGGCCGGTGGGACGTTCGAGGTGTACGCCGACGGCGACGGCGACCGCGTCCTGCATGCGAAGGGCACCGCACAGGCCGACCCCGCACTCCTCGCCTCCGACCACACCCACGACATCGGCGCACTGCGCGCGAGCCTCCCGTTCCGGCGTTTCGGCGACGAGTGCTACGCGCAGTTCGCGCGCATCGGCATGGGGTACGGCCCCGCGTTCCGTGGCGTGCAGGAGCTGTACCACGGTGCGGACACCGCCCTTGCGCGGCTGCTCCTCCCCGACGCGGCGGCAGCCCCGCTGACGCTCAACCCGGGCATGCTCGACGCCGCCCTGCAGGCGACCCTGGGACTGGCGCCCGGCGAGACGGGCGACGCCCCGGAGGGGACCGCGCTGCCGTTCACCGTGCGCGAGGTACAGGTCCTGGCTCCCACCCCGGCCGAGGGCTGGGCGCTGGTGCGCCGCGCCGCGGACGACCGCCGCGACACCGGTGTACGCCGCCTGGACATCGACCTGTGCGACACGCGGGGCAACGTCTGCGTGCGCCTGCTGGGCTTCTGCACCCGCATGAAGCCGGGCCCGGCGCCGCGCACCGCCGAGCCGGCCACCCCGCCCGCACTGCTGATCCAGCCGGACTGGCGCGAGAGCGCGGCACCCGAGCACCACGGCGACGACGTCGAGCGGCATGTCGTCCTGTGCGAACTCCCGGAGGCGGACGCCACCGCGCTCGGCGCGGCGCTGGGCGGTGCCACCTGCGAGACCTGGCAGGCCCGCGGCGAGACCGCCGGCCGCTACACCGAGTACGCCGAGCGGCTGCTGGAGCTGCTGCGCGACACGGCGCGGCAGCCCGCCCGGCCGCCGCGTCTGGTCCAGGTCGTCACCCCCGCGCACGCGCCCTGGCTGGGCGGGCTGAGCGGAATGCTCCGCACGGCACGCGGTGAGCACCCCAAGCTCATGACGCAGTGGATCGAACTGGACGATGTCGGGGCTGTGGACCCGGCCGAGCTGGCCGGACGGCTGCGGCGCGACGGCGCGGACACCACCGAGGAGGCCGTGCGCTACCGCGGCGGCCTCCGGCAGGTGTCCCACTGGCGCGAAGTCGCACCGGCCGCCCCCGTACCGCCCTGGCGCGACGGCGGCGTCTACCTGCTGACCGGCGGCGCCGGAGGGCTCGGCGCCCTGTTCGCCAAGGACATCGCCCGGCGCGTCGAGACGCCCGCCCTGGTCCTGTGCGGTCGCAGCCCGGCCGGCCCGGCACAGCGGGAACTCCTCACCGACCTGCGCGCCCTGGGCGCCCGTGCCGCATACCGCGTGCTCGACGTCGCCGACCGCGCCGATGTGACCCGGGCCGTACGCGACGTCCAGTCCGAGTACGGCGCGCTGCACGGCATCGTCCACGCCGCCGGAGTGCTGCGCGACGGCTTCGTCGCCAGGAAGACCGCGGACGACCTCCACCAGGTGTTCGCGCCCAAGGTGGCCGGGCTGTGCCACCTCGACGAGGCGACCGCCGACGTCCCGCTCGACTGCTTCATCGGCTTCTCCTCCATGGCCGCCTTCGGCAACGTCGGACAGGCCGACTACGCCGCCGCCAACGCCTTCATGGACGGATACGCCGCTCATCGCGCCTCCCTGGTGGGCCGGGGCAGCAGGTCGGGCCGCACCCTGATGGTGAACTGGCCGCTGTGGGAGAAGGGCGGCATGGGCGCCGACCCGTCGACCGTCCACCTGCTGGAGTCCGTGGGCATGCGGCCGATGCGCGCGTCCGTGGGCGTCGACGCCCTCGACCGCATCTGGACGACCGGCCTGACCGGCGCCATCGCCCTCGACGGCGACCACGCCCGGATGCGGGACCGCTTCCTGCCCGCGCACCCCGCCCCGGATCCCACTGCCGGACCCGCGGCGGCCGCCCCGACGACGCCAGCCGCCGAGCCGGTCGCCGAGCCGGTCGCCGCACCGGTGACCGAGCCGGCCGAGCCGTCGGACGTCGGCGCCGTCGTCGCGGACCTCATGGCGACGCTGCTGGAGGTCGACGCGGAGACCCTGCGGTGGGACAAGCCCCTGGGCGACTACGGCTTCGACTCCATCTTCATGATGCAGTTCCTCACCCAGGCGCAGACCCACCTCGACGCGTCCCTCACCCTGGACGTCATCGCCGGATGCGAAACCCTGCAGGACGTCGTCGACGCGATCACCGGCACGGCCGCCCCCGGCATCGGCACGGCCGCCGCGGAGCCCGCCGCGGAGGCCGAGGAGGCCCCGGCGGCCGTCGCCCCGGCGGCGGTCCCGGCACGGCGCGCCGAGCCCGCGTCGCCGCACGACTTCCCCGAACTGGTCCGCATGAACGGCGTCACCTCCGGCCGGCCCGTGTTCTGGGTCCACCACGGCAACGGCGGCGTGGAGTCCTACGCCCCGCTCGCGGCACGCTGCCCGCGCCCCTTCTACGGCATCCAGCCGAAGGGCTGGATCGACTCCACCGACATCCTCACCGGCCAGTACGCCATGGCCGAGCACTATGCGTCCCTCATCCTCGCGGTGCAGCCGGAGGGCCCGTACGACATCGGCGGGTTCTCCCTCGGCGGCCTGTTCGCGTACGAGACCGTGCGCCAGCTCCAGCTGAGGGGCGCCGACGTGCGCACGCTGGTCATGCTGGACACGCTGGACGCCGAAGCCACCAACAAGGCCAACGCCCTCATCGTCGGCGGGAACTTCGACGACGACGTGGTCACCAAGGTGAGCGACTTCCGCGCCGTCAACCTCATCCTCGGCAACAACCGCTTCGACTCGCACGGCGGCGCCAGCCCGATCCTGCGCCGCGACGAGGTCGACACCTCGCTGGAGCCCGCGGCGTTCCTCGACTCCCTGATCGACGCCGCGCTCGCCCGCGGCGTCAGCAAGACCGAGGCGCAGCTGCGCTCCCGCGTCCGGCAGCTGTCCCGCTACTTCGCGGCCACGCAGGGCGAGACGTACACGGTGGAGCCGCTGCCGCGGCGCGACGGACTGCGCTGCTACTACCTGCGCAACCGGGGCGGCGCGTTCTTCGGCGCCTTCGAGGAGCACATGGTGCTCTTCCCGGAACCCGGCCTGCCCACCGTGGACGGCATCGCGTACTGGCAGCAGTGGGCCGACCAGATCGACGACTTCTTCACCATCGACGTCGACACCTCGATGCATGCCGAGGTCATGACGGCCCCGCAGTCGCTCGACAAGCTGATGCGCCTCTGCGACCGGCTCTACGCCGCCGAGGACGCCGCCGCCCCGGCGGGCTCCGCGCAAGGAGGCCGCTGACATGAAGGCAGTGGTCTTTCCCGGCCAGGGCGCCCAGCGGCGCGGCATGGGACGCGAGCTGTTCGACGCGTACCCCGAACGCGTCGAAGAGGCCTCCGAGATCCTCGGCTACTCCCTCCGCACGCTGTGCCTGGACGATCCGCAGCGGCAACTGGGCCGCACCGAGTACACACAGCCCGCGCTGTTCGTGGTCGGAGCGCTCGCCCACCGGCGGTGGCGCGAGAGCACCGGCGACGAGCCGGCCTTCCTCGCCGGGCACAGCCTGGGGGAGTACTGCGCCCTGCACGCCGCCGGCGCCTTCGACTTCGCGACCGGACTGCGCCTGGTGCAGCGGCGCGGCGCACTGATGGCCCGGGCACGGGGCGGCGGCATGGCGGCCGTGGTCGGCATCGACGCGGCACGGCTGCGCGCACTCCTCGACGAGGGCGGCTTCTCGGGCCTGACCGTCGCCAATGACAACGCACCGCAGCAGAAGGTCGTCTCCGGCGACACCGCGACCGTCGACGCGCTGGTGACCCACCTCGATGCGCGCCGCGTCCGCTGTGTGCGACTGAATGTGTCCGGTGCCTTCCACTCGCCCCTGATGCGGCAGGCGCAGCAGGACTTCGCCCGCTTCGCCGAGGGGTTCGCCCTCGGGGACCCGGCGACGCCGGTGATCGCCAACGCCACGGCGCGGCCGTACGCCGCCGGCCGGACCGTGCACACGCTCGTCGACCAGATCGTGCGGCCCGTGCGCTGGACCGAGAGCGTGCACCACCTCCTCGACCAGGGCGTCACCGACTTCGTCGAACTCGGCGGCGCCGTGCTCGGCAAGCTGATCGACCAGATCCGCTCCGCCCCGCGCCCGGCCGCCCGGCCCGAAGCACCCCCTGCCCTTCCCGACGCTCCCGCCGCCCGGCCCGACACGCCGACCGCGCTGCCCGGCACACCGGCCGCCGCGCTCGGCAGCCCCTTGTTCCGCCGCCGCATGGGCGTGCACCACGCCTACGCCGTGGGCGGCATGTACCGGGGCATCGCCTCGGCCGAGATGGTCGTCAGGCTCGGCCGGCACCGCATGCTCGGCTTCCTGGGAACCGGCGGCCTGCCGCTCCCGGAGATCGAGCAGGCGGTGAAGGAGGTCCAGCACGGCCTGGCCGACGGGCAGCCCTACGGCGTCAACGTACTGGCCGACCACGACGACCCGGCGGCCGAGCGCGCCCTGGTCGAACTGCTGATGCGCCACGGCGTCCCCGTCATCGAGGCGTCGGCCTTCCTGCAGATGACGCCCGCGCTCGTCCTCTACCGGGCCCGGGGACTCCGCCGCGGCGCCGACGGCCGGACCGTGGCCGAGCACCGCATCGTGGCCAAGGTCTCCCGGCCGGAGGTCGCCGAGCAGTTCATGGCACCCGCCCCCGGGCCGGTCCTGGACCGGCTCCGCCGGGAGAACGCGCTCACCGACGAACAGGCGGAGCTCGCCCGGACGGTGCCGATGAGCCACGACATCACGATCGAGGCGGACTCCGGCGGGCACACGGACGGCGGCGTCGCCACGGTCATGATGCCCGCCATGCTCACGCTCCGGCAGCGCGCCCAGGACCGGTACGGCTACGACGAGCCGATCTGCCTGGGCCTCGCCGGCGGCCTCGGCACCCCCGCGGCGGTCGCGGCGGCCTTCATGCTCGGCGCCGACTACGTACTCACCGGATCCGTCAACCAGTGCACGGTGGAATCCGGTATGAGCACCGAGGTCAAGGACATGCTGCAGGACATCGGCATCGCCGACACCGCCTACGCCCCCGCGGGCGACATGTTTGAATTCGGCGCCAAGGTGCAGGTGCTCCGCAAAGGCGTGTTCTTTCCCACGCGGGCCAACAAGCTGTTCTCCCTCTACTCCCATTACGAAGGCCTCGACGACATCCCGGAGAAAACGCGCTCCCTCCTGGAAAGAACCTACTTCGGAAAACGCATCGAAGAGGTCTGGGACGAAGTACGCGCCTATCTCCGGTCACAGGGGCGCGACGCCGACATCGACCGGGCCGACGCCGAACCCAAACAGAAGATGGCGCTGGTGTTCCGCTGGTACTTCTTCCACACCACGCGCCTCGCCATGAACGGCGAAGGCTCCGGAAAAGTGAACTACCAGGTCCAGACCGGGCCGGCGCTGGGTGCCTTCAACCAGTGGGTCGAGGGCACCGAACTCGCCTCATGGCGGCACCGCCACGTCGACCGGATCGGCCTGATGCTGCTCGACGGCGCCGCCGAACACATCGCCACCGCATGCCGCCACTGGCGCGACACCCTCGGAGCGCCCCGTGCGTGACGGACACCCCACCGCAGTCGAGGAGAACGTGATGACCGTTCCGTCCACAGGCACCGAAGTCCGGCTCGCCGCCCGCCCCGACGGGTGGCCGACCGTCGAGGACTTCTCGGTCGTACAGGCGGAACTGCCCGCCGTCAGGACCGGCCAGGTGCTGATCCGCAACCTGGTCATGAGCGTCGACCCGTACATGCGCGGGCGGATGAACAACACCAGGTCCTACGTTCCGCCGTTCGCCCTCGGCAAGGCGCTGGACGGGGGCGCGGTCGGCGAGGTCGTCGTCTCGAAGTCACCGCGCCTCGCCGTCGGCGACCTGGTCCTGCACGGCCTCGGCTGGCGGGAGTACGCCGTCGTGGGCGCCGCCGGCGTGGTCCGGGTCGACCCGGCGCTCGCGCCGCCCAGTGCGTACCTCGGTGTGCTCGGCATGCCCGGCCACGCCGCCTGCACCGGGCTGCTCAAGGCCGCCGAATTCCGGCCGGGCGACATCGTGTTCGTCTCCGGGGCCGCGGGCGCGGTGGGCTCCCTCGTCGGTCAGATCGCCCGGATCTGCGGTGCCGAGCGCGTGATCGGATCGGCGGGGAGCGCCGAGAAGGTCGCCTATCTGACCGGGGAGCTGGGCTTCGATGCGGCATTCGACTACAAGGCCGGGCCGGTCCGCGAACAGCTGGCGAAGGCCGCGCCGGCTGGCATCGACGTCTACTTCGACAACGTGGGCGGCGACCATCTGGACGCCGCCCTGGACCTGGCCAGGCTGGGCGCGCGGTTCGCCCTGTGCGGCAGCGTCTCGCAGGTCAACGAGAAGGACGGTCCGGCCGGCCCGCGGAACCTGACGCAGGCCATCGCCAAGGGCCTCACCCTGCGCGGCTTCCTCGTCGGGGGCCACGCCGACCTCGACGACGAGTTCACCGCCCGCATGCGCGGCTGGCTGGCCGACGGCAAGATCTCCTACCGGGAGACCGTCGTCCCCGGACTGGAGAACGCCCCTGCCGCATTCCTCGGCATGCTGCGGGGCGCCAACACCGGAAAGATGCTCGTGAGAATCGCCGAATGACGACGCCATGCCCTGCGGAATAACGACGCCATGTCCTGCGGAAAAACGACGCCATGTCCTGCGGAATAGATCGGTGAACTCCCCGCGAACTCCCCGGAGTTTCCCCTTTCCGCGGAATTTCCGGTGGACTTGTTCCCCCTTCGCCTTCCGGTCGGTATGGTGATCTCCAAGCGCAGGCGCCGCGCAGATGGCGCACTTCACGCCGTGCGCATCGATTTCCCCACCTTCCTTGCTTCCCCCGGGCATTCGGCCCGCGGAGATCCGGCGCGCACCGCCGCACCAGGCACCCGCCGCAAAAATGCCGCCCCTTTTCGATACACCGAAACACCGACACACCGAAACACAACGGAGGATTCCCATGTCCAGCACGCCCACGCCCACGTCCACGTCCACGCCCACGGCCACGTCTACGTCCACGTCCCCCTCCGCATCCACGCCCACTGCCGTCCCCGTCCCCGAAGAGGTCGGGCGCCTCTACGACCGCCTCACCGCACTGGACGCCGAAGCGGTCGGCGGCAGCCTCCACCTCGGCTACTGGGACGTCGACGACCACGACACCCCCCTCGTGGAAGCCGCCGACCGGCTCACCGACGCGATGACCGACCGCCTGCGGATCGTCGAGGGCCAGCGGATCCTCGACGTCGGCTGCGGAGTCGGCCAGCCCGCCATGCGGATCGCCCGGCGCACCGGCGCCCATGTCACGGGCATCGCGATCAGCAAGGACCAGATCGCCCGCGCCACCGCCCTCGCCGAGGCCGCCGGCCTGAGCGACCGGGTCGGGTTCCGGCACGCCGACGCCATGGAACTGCCCTTCCCCGACGACTCCTTCGACGCCGCCATCGCCATCGAGTCGATCTTCCACATGCCCGACCGCGGACGGGTCCTCGGCGAGATCCGCCGCGTGCTGCGCCCCGGCGGACGCCTGGTCCTCACCGACTTCTTCGAGCGCGGCCCCATCCCCGCCGACAAGCAGCCCGCCGTGGACCGGCTGCTGCGCGACTTCATCATGACCCTGGCCCGGCCCGAGGACTATGTGCCCATGCTGCGCGACGCGGGCCTGCGCTTCGTCGAACTCCTCGACATCACCGAGCAGAGCGTGCGCCAGACCTTCGAGCAGATGAGCCGGGGCTCCCAGGAGATGCAGACCGTCTTCGACGACGAGGCGGAGGAGAAGTTCAGCCCCGCCTCCATGATCGACGTCGACGAGTTCGGCTCCGTACTGCTGACCGCCCAGAAGCCCCTCTGACCGGGGCCGTTCAAACGCGGTGCCGCCGGGGGAGCGCCGGCCCGGTCGCCGGGCGACGGCGCGGCGCACCTCCGGCGCCACCGCGCACCCCACCACCGACGAGGAGCGACATCCCGTGACCGAACCGACCGGCGGCGGCCTCCCGCCCGCCTTTCCCTTCCCCCGCACCTGCCCCTACCGGCTGCCCGCCGAGTACCACGGCCTCCGCGAGAGCGGCCCCGTGTCGAAGGTGACCCTGCCGACCGGCAAACCGGCGTGGATCCTGACCCGCTACGACGACGTCCGCAAGGCGCTGCTCGACCCGCGCCTGAGCTCCGACCGGGCCGATCCGAACTTCCCGATGCTGGTCGAGATCGCCCGGAGCGACAAGGACTCCACGCTGTCCCTCGCGGGCATGGACGCACCGGAACACACCCGGGCGCGGCGCGCCGTGGTCGGCGAGTTCACCTTCCGCCGGATGGAAGCCCTGCGGCCGCGCATCCAGGAGATCGTCGACGAGTGCGTGGACGCGATGCTCGCCGGCCCCAACCCGGCCGACCTGGTGAAGGCGATGTCCTTCCCGGTGCCGTCCCTGGTCATCTGCGAACTGCTCGGCGTGTCCGTCGCCGACCGCGACTTCTTCGAGGACCGCACCTCCCGGATGCTCAGCATGACCCTCCCCCCGCTCACCCGTCAGCAGGCGTTCTTCGACCTGCAGACCTACTTGGACGAGCTGGTGACGACCAAGGAGAAGGTCCCGGGGGACGACCTGCTCAGCCGGCAGATCGCCAAGGGCCGCAAGGACAGCGCGTACGACCACGACGCACTCGTCGACCTGGCGTTCCTGCTGCTGACCGCCGGGCACGACACGACCGGGAACATGATCTCGCTGGGCATGCTCGCCCTGATGGAGACGCCCGGGCTGCGGGCGCGCATCACCGGCGAGCCCGGCAGCACTCCGCAGGTCGTCGAGGAACTGCTGCGCTACTTCACCATCACCGACATCATCACCACCCGCGTGGCCAAGGAGGACGTCGAGATCGGCGGGCAGACCATCCGCACCGGTGAGGGCGTCTTCGCGCTGGGCGGCTCGGCCAACCACGACCCGGACGTCTACGAGAACCCCGGGAGACTCGACGTCGACCGCGGCGCACGCCAGCACCTCGCCTTCGGTCACGGACCCCACCAGTGCCTCGGACAGAGCCTCGCCC
The DNA here is from genome assembly GCF_053595675.1 of Streptomyces sp. NPDC002446. Lineage (NCBI taxonomy): Bacteria > Bacillati > Actinomycetota > Actinomycetes > Kitasatosporales > Streptomycetaceae > Streptomyces > Streptomyces sp. NPDC002446. Next base: position 148,924 of record NZ_JBSFYC010000004.1, read on the forward strand.
GCATGGAACTGGAGATCGTCTACGACACCCTGCTCCGCCGCCTCCCCGGGCTCCGGCCGGCCGGCCCCGTCGAAGACCTGCCGCTGAAGAACGACGCGGCCATCTTCGGTCTGCACGAGCTCCCGGTCACCTGGTAGGCGGAGGCCACGCGCGCCGGGCCGCCGCCCTGACGGGCGATCAGTACTGCTACTCGGGCAGCCACTTGTGCTTGTTGTGCCAGTAGGTGAACCGTTCGCGGCCGTCGACGGCGCTGGTGCGGAAGGGACGCCCGCCGTCGTCGACGCGCAGGGTTCCCTGCCGGCCGCCGCTGCTCCAGCCGAGCTCCAGGTACCAGCTGACGTCGTGGGCCTCGGTGTGCAGGTCCAGGTTGAGGACCTGCGGATCGTGGGTGGAGACCTTGAAGGGGAAGTCCTTCGCGGGGACCTCGATGTCGCCGTCCATGCCGGCCACCGGCTTCGCCGTCGGCCGCTCGGCGTCCAGGTCGATGTCGAAGCTCTGCGGGGTGATCCCGCCGCCGCAGCCGTCGCCCATCGAGTACGCGGCCCAGGGGAGCCCGGCACGCTTGCCCACCACCCGGACGTGCAGCGAGGTGAGGACGACGGCCTCGTCCGTGCTGCCGGTCACCGTGAGCTGGAGCCGCAGATGCCCGCCGTCGATGCCGCCCAGGGCACTCGCCCAGCCGCGGGTGTCCTGCGGCGCGGGCGGCGGCGGCACGTGCTGCGGCTCCTGCCGCATCAGGTAGTAGACGCCGCAGGGCTCGTCCCAGTTGTACGAGGTGACGCCGACGCCTGGCGCGGAGCGGTCGTCCGGCCCGTCCTCCCCGGCGGGCGGGCGGTTGGCGTCCGACGCTTCCGGACGGGCCGAACGGGCCGATGCGGAGGGCCCGGGCTTGCCCTTGCCGCCGCGGGCGGGGGAGCCCTTCGTGGCGGAAGGCCCGGGAGCCGGGCTGTGCCGGGAGGCAGCGGACGGTTGGTCGCCGACGGCCGGCGGGTGTGCGGCCCCGCGCGGGTTACTGCGGGTGGTGCCGTCCACCGTGCCTCCTTCCAGGGTCAGGGCCAGCGCCGCCGGCACGGCGAGGGAGACCAGCGCGAGGGCGGCAAGGGCGATCCGGAGGCGTTTGCGGGCCGGGGAGGTGGCGGAGGCCGGGGAAGTCCGGGTGGCGGGACCGGCGCCCGTCGTGGGGGCACTTGTGGCCGCGGCGGCTGCTGCCGGCTCGGCTGCGCCGGGGGAGGAGCCGAGACCATCGGAGGCGGAAGCGGCCGCCCCCTCCGCACCGTTGGCGTCGTCCGACGAACTGTCCGACTCCGCGGAGTCCGACCCCGCGGAGTCCGGCTCGGCCGCAGCGGTCGCCGACGCTTCGACGAGTGCCCGCGTACCGGCCGCATCATCCGACCCGGCCCCGCGAGACGGCGCTGTGGGCGCCGCTGCCGCCGCTGCCGTCGCTGGCGCTGCTGCCGCCGCCGTGGCCGACGCCGAACGCCCGCGTCGGCGCCCCTCGTCCGCGACGATCCACTGCCGGTGCAGCTCCAGCATCTCCTCGCGGTCCGCCCCGCACAGCCTGGCGAAGCGTTCGGCGGGGGCGAAGTCCACCGGTACGGCATCGCCGTTGCAGTAGCGGTGCAGCGTGGACACGCTCATGTGCAACTGCCCGGCGAGGACGCCGTAGCTGCGCCCGGAGCGTTCCTTGAGCCGGCGCAGCAGATGCGCGAAGCCCGCTGTCTCTGTGGCCACCCTGATCCCCCTGTTCGTTCCGCCGTTCCAGGCCCCTGTTCCAGGGAAGGGTCAATTCCCCAGGTCAAACCCCTTGTTGGCGTTCCCGCTTCTCTCATTGTCCCGGATCGGTTGGCGCCGCGACGCCGACCCCGCAGGCTGGACGCAGTGCCACCGAGACGGGAGACGCCATGCGAACCCGCCCGTGCCTCAGCGATGTTCTCGCCCTCGCTGTGCTGATCGTCTGCGTCGCGGTCGTCATCTCACTGCTCAACCGCTACTGAGACCTCGCCTGTAAGGGCGGCCACCCTCACGCACACGGTTCCCCAGCACGGTCACCTCCAGAACCACACCCGGCGCCGCAGCCGCACGGGTGCAACGAAAGGAACACCGACCACCATGCTCCGCATCCGCATCCACATCCGCCCCCGCGCCGTCACCGCGGCCGCCGTCGCCCTGGCTGCGTTATCCCTGACCGCCTGTGGCGCCTCGTCATCCGATGCCCGCACTCCGGGAAACGCCACCGACGCCGCCACCCCAAGCCCAGGGGGCAACGCCGACGCCACTGGCAACGGCAACGGCAACGGCAAGGGCAACGGCAGCAGCAATGGCAATGGCAATGGCAACGGCAGCAGCAACGGCAACGGTTCGGGCCCCGGCGCTGGCCCCGGCGACGGAAAGAGCCGCCCCTCCCCCTCGAAGGGTTCGTCCGGCGGAAAGGCCCCCGGCCAGGGATCCGGCTCGTCCGACGCCTGTACGGGGGACAACGTGACGGCCACGATCACCAAGGTGCCGCGCCCCCTCAACCACCTGCTGCTGACGGTCACCAACAAGGGTTCCCGCCCCTGCAACGCCTTCTTTGCACCGTCCCTGCGCTTCGACGACGACCAGGCGGCCACGCAGGTAAACGAGGCCAGCAAGCCGCAGGCCGTGGTGAGCGTCGCCCCGGGCCGGTCCGCGTACGCGTCGGTGCTGCTCAGCGGCGAGTCCGGCGGGGACACCCATGGCCGCACCGCACGGAAGCTGACGGTGTACCTCACACCGAGCAGCGGTTCCGGTTCGGCCGGTGCACCGCTGACGCTCAGCCTGCCCGCCGGTACGTACAAGGACGACAACGCCTCGGTCTCCTACTGGCAGACCTCGCCGTCCGACGCCCTGCAGTTCTGAGGTGAAGCCCTGACCCTGACCCGGCCCCGACCGGCAGCAGCCCGTACGGGATCTTCCGTACGGGCCGCCCGGCCGTGGAGGGAGCCCGGAGACAGGGAACCCGGAGACAGCGAAGAAAGCGGCCACCGCGGGAGACAGAGAAGGAAACGGCCACCGCGGTGGCGTAGTCACCCGTCACCCTGTGTGAACCACCGCCTCCGACGGCTCCTCCGCGCGCATGCCCTGCCGTATCCGCCGTGAGACGCTGACCTGGAAGCGATGAGTTTTCCGCGCCAGCCGAGTCTGACCAGGTGCACGGCCTTCCACGACCTCCGCGAAGAGGAGAAGAAGATGAGCAAACTGGTCGTATCGACCTTCGTGTCCCTGGACGGTGTCATGCAGGCCCCCGGCGGACCGGACGAGGACCGCGAGGGTGGCTTCGAGCACGGCGGCTGGTCGGTTCCCTATTTCGGCGAGGACATGGGCCCCATCATGGTCGAGCAGTTCGCCGGGATGGAGTCCCTGCTGCTGGGGCGCAGGACGTATGAGATCTTCGCCGCCCACTGGCCGCACATCACCGACGAGAACGACCCGGTGGCCACGAAGCTCAACGCCATGCCCAAGTACGTGGCCTCGCGCACCCTGGACAAGGTGGAGTGGCACAACTCGCACTTGCTCCAGGGCGACGTCCCCGAGGCCGTCGCCGAGCTCAAGCAGCGCTCCGGCGGCGAGATCAACGTCCAGGGCAGCAGCAATCTCATCGAGACCCTGCAGCGGCACGACCTGGTCGACGAGTACCGGCTACTGATCGAGCCGGTGGCACTCGGCACCGGCAAGCGGCTCTTCGCCGAAGGGACCACGCCGACCGCGTTCCAGCTCACGGACGCCCGGCCGACCAGTTCCGGGGTGGTGTACTGCACGTACGAGCGGGTGGGCAGACCCACCTACGGTTCGTTCGACCTGGAGAACTACCCGGAGAAGGCGCGAGAGCTCAAGATCGTCGACGAGAGCGCATAGCGGCCTGATTGAGCGGCAGGGCGCATGCCGACTCCAGACCGTCTACACGCCGCGTCCACCGCCATGATCGAGGCCCCCTACCGATACGCCAGTCCATGGCGGTCGGCCCAGGTGTGGATCGCCGCGGCCAGCTCCTCGGGGCGGTCCTCCGGGGTGTGGTGACCGGCGAGGCCGTGATGGGAGATCTCCAGGCCCGCGATCTTCTCCTCGCACCAGGCCACCGTCCTCCGGTCGGTCATGGCACCAGGGCCCGGCTCGAACGCGGCGAGCAGCTTGGGGACTTCGGGGCTGGCGGCCAGCCAGGCGCCGTAGTGCTCGACGCGGGCCACGACGTCGGCGGGCTCGCCGTCGAGCGGCATCATGCGCGTCCACGCCAGCACCGGGCGGCGGCTCCGGGGGGTCGGGAAGGGGCGGCGGTAGACCTCCAGGTCGGCAGGGTCGAGCGGGGTGGCGACCGTATCCGGAAGTCCCTCGATGAACAGCGACTTCTCCAGGATCATCTCCTCACCCATGCCGGGGGTGCGCAGCCGGGTGAACAACTCCCGGCCCGCGGCGGGGAATTCGTCGCCGTTGAGCGGCTTGATGATCGTCTCGGTGAAGGCGAGGCCGCGGACGCGGCCCGGGAGGCGGGCGGCCCGGTCGAAGGCGAGAGCGCCGCCCCAGTCGTGGCCGACGAGAACGGCCTCGTCGAGACCGTGAGCGTCGAACCAGGCGTCGAGGTAACGGGCGTGGTCGTCGAAGGAATAGGCGAGATCGGGCTTGCCGGAGTCGCCCATGCCGATCAGGTCGGGGGCGAGCAGGCGGCGGCCGGGCGCGGCCACGCCCGGCAGGACGTTCCGCCACAGGTGGGAGGAGGTGGGGTTGCCGTGCAGGAAGACGAACGGCAGCCCGTCGGGGTCGCCGGACTCGCGGTGGTGGATGGTGGAGTCGAGGACCGGGGTGGTGGGCATCGCGGGGTGACATCGCTTTCGGTACGGGGACTCGGACTCGTTATGGGGACCCGGATTCATTACGGGCACTCAGATTCATTACGGGGATTCAGATTCATTAGGGAGATTCAGAGATTGAGGCTCAGGACGCGCTCGACGGTGATTTCGAGAACGGCCAGGTCCGGCGGGGCGGGCGGAGCCACGCGGTAGCGGGCGGTGTAGCGGCGGACGGCTTCGGCCAGGCGCTCGGGGTCGTCGCTGACCACGGCCGAACCCTCCAGGGTGATCCAGCGGAAGCCGTCCGCCTGGCAGAGCGCGGCCCGGGCCGCCGGGCCCCCGGACGCCACGTTCCGGGCCTTGCGGGCCCCGGCCCGGGTGGTCACCCGGGCCAGGCCCGTGGCCGGGTCGAAGCTGAAGCGGACGGGGGTGACGTGAGGGGTGCCGTCGGGGCGGAGGGTGGTGAGGGTGGCCGTGTGCGGGCGGACGAGGAATGCCCTTGCCGCGGGCGGGAGTTCGGAGCGCTCGCGGCTCACCCCTTCTTCACGCCCTCGTTCCAGATCAGCTTGGCGATGTTCGGCTTCACGGCCGTGGTGATGATGCCCATGGCCGTACGGACATAGCGCCGCTCCGCCATCTCGTGCAGCATGCTCGCGGCGAGGTCGGCACGGGCGGTGAAGACGCCGTCGGCGCTGTTCTCCGCGGTGTGGAAGGCCGTGACGACGGGGTGTTCGAAGAGGCCCGAGGGGCGGACGAGGGTCCAGTCGAGGTCCGTCCGACGGATCACGGCCTCCATGCGGCGCATGTCCTCGTGGAGCGTGCGGCCGAGACGTCGGTTCACCAGCGGGTCGAGTACATGGTTGAAGAAGTGGGCGCCGGAGGGGCGCCAGTTCGGGTCGGCGATGCTGGAGCTGACGGTGAGCAGCCGGGAGATGCCGTGGCGGGCCATGGCCCCGGTGATGGCCGTGGCGCTCGCCGAGTACGTGCTGATGGTCTCCTTGCTGAAGCGCGCGCCCAGCGCGGACAGGACCGCGTCCGTGCCGCCGATCGCGGCGTCGACGGCCTCCGGGTCGGTGGCGTCGGCGACGGCTACGGCGAGGCCGGGCCGTGCGGGGACGGAGCCGGGGCGGCGGGTCACGGCGACGACCTCGTGGCCGGCGGCGAGGGCCTGGTCGATGAGGCGGCGGCCGGTCGGTCCGTTGGCGCCGAAGATGGCGATACGCATGGTGACGGGGCATCCCTTCGCGTGGTTCCCGGAATGCCCTTGACTGTGCCGTTCGCCCCGCGCAGGCTCACCCCTGATGAATAACGCCGTCCCCGCACCCGCCCGCCCCCGAGGCCGCCCCCGCGGCAACCCGCCGACCCGTGAGTCGATCATCTCCGCGGCCCGTGCGCTGTTCCTGGAGCACGGCTACCGGCGCACCACCCTGCGAGCGGTGGCCGGGGCCGCCGGGGTCGACCCGGCGCTGATCTCGTACCACTTCGGCTCGAAGAAGGGCCTGTTCGCGGATGTGATGCAGTTCCAGTGCGCCAACGTGCTGACGGTGGACGCCGTCCTCAGCGGAGATCCGGCCACCCTCCCCGGCCGCCTGATCGACGCGGTGACGGACCTGTGGGAGGACGCGGACTTCCGGCAGCTGACCACCCGGGGCGAGGAGGCCGCCGAGGTGCTCCGCGAATATCTGGAACGCGAGCTGCTGACCCGGCTTGTTGAATTTCTCGGCGGCCGGGACGCGACCGCCCGCGCCACGGCCGTAGTGACCATCCTCGGCGGCCTCATCTACACCCGCTACCTCAACCCCCTCCCCACCCCCGCCGCCCTCACCCCGTCCGAGACCCGCCGCATCCTCACCCCAGCGCTGCGCACGGCACTGACCCCGAGCCCACGCACCCCGCCCCCCATCCGAACAGCCCGCCACGGCTCACCGCCCTCCGGCGGCGGCACCGTCCGCCCTTGAACCGCCTCGGCGCCTCCGTTCGGTTGCGCGGAGAGTGGAACCGCCTGGCGGTGTCGTCGGCGAGCCGGACGACCACTCGCGGTCCGCTACGAGGCTCCGTCCTCGTTGCCGCCGTCAACGAGTGGTTGTGACGTACTGGTCCGACGACAACTCGAACACCCGTACTCGCCGACCGCAGGTGGGATTGACGGTCTCACGGACCGGATGCATCCCCAGTTTGGTCATGATCCGTTCGGAGGCGTCATTGCCCACTTGAGTAATGCTGACGATCCGCTCCAGCCCTCGCTCTTCGAACCCGAACCGTACAGCGGCCGCAGCTGCCTCGGTGGCCAAGCCCTGCCCCCAGTGGGAACGTCCCAGCCGCCAGCCGACCTCAACCGCCGGCAGTACCTCCGGCAAGAAGTCGGGCACCGAAAGGCCGGTGAACCCGGCCAGCTCGCCAGTGGACCGGATCTCCACGGCGAACAGGCCGAAGCCCTGCGACTCCCACTCGCTCTCCCATGCCTGGATCCCGCCGCGAGTCTGCTGTTCGTCACGGACGCTGCCGTCACGGATCCACCGCATGACCTCGGGGTCGCCATTGACGGCAGCCATGGGCGCAACGTCTTCCTCGCGCCAGCGACGCAGGATCAAACGGGGAGTCTCAAGCGTGACCATCCAACCATTCTGGATCACACTCGATCACAAATGGGCTCTCCGCCATCCTCACTAGGCACTTTCGATACACGCCCCAGCGAGTTACGGCCCTCGTGGGACGGCAGACCGGTGCGGGGGTCCCGCACCGCGCCCGCGGTGAACTCGGCTTGCCGGGACACCGCTTCGTCCAGCAAGCAATGTGTTGGCTGTCGCCTCGCCGAGGAAGTTCTCAGACATAGGCCCATTGCAGGCGCTTACGCCGGATTTCCCGATGGCGGCTTCGCCGTATCAAGGAGGACCCATCTGTCCGGCGGCATATTCGCGGGAAACGGTGGTGGTACCGGTCGCTGCTCTTCCCGCCATGCCGGTCCGACAGCGGCAGGGGCGACCCGCCGCCAGAACCGGGCGGCACCCTTGTTCACCTCTTGGAAGCAGATGGGCCACGGACCAGGCTGCAGGCGGAGCAGTTCCTGGGCAGCCCGGCTGCCGATTCCCTGCCTGCGCAGCGCGCGGATATCGCCGAGGGCGACCGGCATGGTGTCGAAGACGTCGATGGTGAAGCACACGGTCCGGGAGCGCAGTCCGTTCTCGGGGTCGACCTCGATCTTCCGTCAGTGCTGTTCGATGACCACGTGGCCAGACTGTGTCCCGCCAGACAGCAAGACGGCCGGCTCGGTGCCCAGGAGGGCGGGCTTGTCGACCGCGATGAGGTGGCCCTTAGTGCCGTCAGCTGCGGACGTGAACGTGAAGGCACCGCCCTTGCCTTGAAGGCTGTCGGGGAGATCGACTACGCCCCCGGCGACGGGGGTGATCTTCCACCTGAATTGCGGCGGGACCGATCCCGACGCGTCGAGCGGGTTCACGGCGATGGGCATGGCCGGCTGGCGCATCACCAGCACCATCAGTCCCCTGGACCGGTCCTCGGTCTCCACCGTGTAGGCATCGTGGTTCTCTCGATACGTGATGCGCCAGCGGGCCGGGGAGGTGCCGGGAGCCCCGCTCACGGCCAGTGCATTGTCGTACTCGACCACTGGCTGGCCACCGATCCACAGACTTACCGGGCGATCCCAGAAAATCATTGACTCTCCCTCGCTCAGCCCCGGTCCGACGACCGAGGACTCAGCGGAACCTTCACCGGCGCATATCGCTCCAAACACCACCCAAACACCACTTCCCAGTGGGTGTGCCTGGCCTGACAGCGCCGACCCATCGGACACGACCTAGGCGAAGGCGGCGGCGAAGCGGGCGAGGGAGATCTTCCCGGCTTTCTTCGCTGCGCCGGAGCCCATTTCGGCCCAGTCGCCGACGTTGTCGGCCATGCCCTGGGTGAAGTCGACAGCGGTGGCGACGTCTTCCGCTGTGTCGGTGTCGTCCCCGCCGGCCAGGGAGACGACGGTGGGGATCTGGGTGGCCAGATCGACCGTTCCCTGGATCACTTTCCCGATGACCTTGCCTTGGCGGGCGCTCGCGCCGACGAACTTGGCGCCGCTGGTGCCGAGGTAGTTGGCGATGGCCCCGGCCTCGGCAGCGGCCGCGCCGCTGGTCGCCGCGAGGAAGGCGCGCCCGCCGCTGCGGACGGCCACGCCCGCCCTGCCGACCGAGCGCATGGCGAGGTTGCCGGCCCGCGCGGCCTTGCCGAGCGCGCCGACGACGGGCAGGGCTCCGAGTACGTCGGCGCCCAGACCGGCGATCGTTCCGGCGTCCCAGTCGCCCTGGATCACCGCGTCCGCGGTGTGCGCGGCCAGGGCGCCAGCAGCCGTCGCGATGGCGATGGGCCCGGCCAGCGGGGTCAGTACCGGGACCAGTGCCAGGACTCCGGCCACGGCGGAGACGACCCCGAGGACGTCCCCGAGGATGCCCCAGAAGCTGCTTCCCCCGGCTTCCGCGGCGGCCTTGGCGGCGGCGGCCGCCCTCAGGTATTCGAACTCCTGGCCGCGGGTTTCGACGATCCGCTCGAACTCGCGGTCCAGCAGCAGGCATTGCAGCTGGTACTCCGCCTGCACGGCGAGGACGAGGTCGATCAGGTCGCGCAGGGCCGGGTCCTCGATGCGGTCGGGCCCGTAGCCGTTGTCCTTCAGCCGCCAGACGAACCCCAGAGAGGGGACGTTGACCCAGCGGGCGATCTCCGGGTCGCTCAAGTCGATGACCGACCTGGACTGACTCTGCGCGTACTGCCGGGTTTGGTGGTCCTCGAGCGCGAGGCCCTCGCGCGCGCGTTCCTGAGCGGCCTTTTTGAGGGAGTCGATGAATTTGCCGATCCGCTTGCGGGCCTCGTCAGAGGACCACCGCATGGTGTGGAATTCACCGTCCAGTCGCCGCAGGGCCGCGATGATCCGGTCCTCCTGGTAGAGGAAGGCGCGGAGCAGTTGCTCGATGCGGTAGCGGTCCTCGTCCCGCAGGACTTCACGGGACCAGCGCCATGGGCGCCTCTCGTCGGGGCTGGTGTACCGGTTGAGTTTGTCGTGCACGGCCGCCACGATGCGGTCGTCACCGCCAGCCTCGTATCCGAGGTTCGACATGGGGAAATAGCCGTTTCCGGCAATGACGGTGTAGAGCTTCTCCATGGCCTTGAGCCCTTCCTTCCGTGCGGCGGGTCAGCCGGTGAATTCGATGGTGTTGCAGACCTGGCCGAGGATGTCGACGTAGTCGTCCCACTCGGCGAGGTTCTCCGTCGCGATGGAGAAGTCCGCCATCGCCAGACGGCCGGGAACGGGTACGAACACGTGCAGTTGGCGTACGACGGTGGGGCCGCCGCCGTCGCTCAGGAGGTTCACCGGCCGCTCGACCTTGCTGTCCTCGGTGAGCAGGACGGCGGGGCCGGTCGGCAGCTGCACCACGCCGACCTCCGCCTCGGGGTAGATGGCGCCCATGGTGCGGGCCAGTCGGTGCACGGTCTGGTCGTTGGACAGTTCGCTGGGCCGGGCCGTGACCGTCAGCATGAGTGAGGTGAGCCGCTGGTCGGGTTCATCCTCGGACGGCCCGGCCAGCAGGATCCCGGCGTAGACGGCGCCGGCGGCGGTCAGCATCTCGTACATCGACTGCTGCACCAGGACGGCGTGGGCGATCTCCTCGTCACTGGGGCGCTCTGACAGACCGGTGAGCTCTCCGATCAGCTTGTTGGTGTTCGCCTCCGCGGAGATGGTCAGGTCGATGTCCCGGAAGTCCTCGGGGACCGAGAAGCTCAGCGGCAGGTCGATCGTGGCAGCGGGCATGGTGGTACTCCTCTCTCAAGAAACGGATACGACCAGATCTGCCCCTGGGGCCCGCAGGCTGTGCTGTTGCGGGCCGGGCCGGGCAACCGGCAGCAGCGTCCAGTCGTACAGGGCAGGCGGCAGGCGGGAAGGCCACGGGGTGCGCCGCATCGCCCGGTCACCGCCGACGGCAGGACTGCCGTTCGGGAGGTGGCGGCGGCGGAGGTCTGCCCGGCTGCCTTCCCGCTTCGAGCGGGAGCGCTGTGACAGCGGGCTCTACGGTTGGGTCACCTCGGTGGAGCGGAGGTTGCGCAGTGTGCCGTCACCGGCGTCGTACTGGGACGGGTAGAGCAGCTGCACGGCCACGGTGAGCGGTGCGCCGGGCTCGATGGTGTGGATGTCGTCCGGCGTGGCGATGACGACGGATCCGTCGGTGCCGTCCTTGACCACGTCGTACCACTGGCTCTGTTGCGGGTTGATGCGGGTGCGCTCCGGTACGTCGAAGAGGATCTCCCACCGCACCACGCGCTGCTCGTTGGCGGCCAGCGTGAGTTCGTAACTGATGACCCAGCCCTCCGCTTCCGGGGGCCATGTCTGGGGCCATCCGGGGAGGTTGATCACGGGGGTGACGCTGACCGGAGGCAGTTCGACCTCGGTGGTGGCCGAGTCGGAGTACTGCCCGGCCGTGTTGGCGCGCGTGGGCGACGTGACCTGGCTGGTGCAGGTGAGTCGGCCCTCGAACGTCGGGTCGATGGTGCCGGTCAGGTTGATCATCGCCTTGCTGCCCCTGGGCAGGTCGATCGGCAGGTGCAGCCCGTCCAGGACCGAACCGGTGCCGCAGACGGCTCCGTTCTCGCCTTGGCAGGTCAGCTCCAGGTCGGTCAGCTCCGCCGGGACCGTGGCCTCCACCACGGCGTCGGGGGCGTCGTTGGGGCCGAGGTTCTGCACGCCGATGGTGTAGGAGACGCGTTCTCCCGCCTTCGCCGTCCGTGGGCCGCTCATCTCCAGCGGCATGTTGACCGGCAGGGCCACCGTGAGGTTCTTGAGCCGGTGGGAGGCGGTGGCGCTGCCTGTACCCGCCGCGAAGCCCAGTTTGAACGTCTCGGGCATGTGTGCCTGTCCGTCGGCACCGGCGAGGTCGAAGTCGTCGATCAGCAGGGTGCCGTTGGGGTTGGCGTTGTCGGCGTGCCGTACGGTCAGCCGGCCGTCGATGATGGAGACCTGGATGTGGGCGCCGTTCTCCCACGACCCGCGGAATCCGCCGGGCACCTGGACGCCGGTGAGCCAGCGGAACCCCTCCCGCAGACTGCCGGAGCCGCGTACCCCGACGGCGTGGGGTCGACGCCCGGGGCCTCCCGTACCGGCGTACTGCGTGGCGAAGTTCCCGAAGTTGTCGAAGCCGATACCCACGTACCCGGCTGTGACCCCCGGCGTGACGATGCTGCCCGAACCGTCCTTGGTGAAGGAGTACCCGAGCGCCCCGCCGATGCCGCCGGGCTCCGTCGTCTGCGCGCCGTCGATCACGTAGACGCTGAAGCCGTCGCCGAGCTGAGCGCCGCCCTCACAGGAGTAGTCGAAGTCGATGGTGACGCCGAGCGTTGAGGAGAACGGCTCGTCGAGGAAGGCCGTACCGGCCTGGGAACGTGCGTTGGGGGTGAGTTCCAGGCTGCCGCCGTTCAGCCGCGCGCTGCCCAGGAGTTTCCAGTGCGGGTTGGTCACGGTGCCCTGGGTGAACGATTCGACGATCGGGAACTGCACTTGCCGGGAGGCGGCGGGCACGCGCTCAGTCATGGGTGAATCCTCCTTGGCCGGACCTGCCATGGGCGGGTGGTTGCGCCATGCCAATTCGTTCTCTTCGCGAGATCGATGAGATGCAGAGAAAGATGCAGAGAAAGATGCAGAGAACCCAAAGGTCCGTTGCCTGACGCGCCGGCGGACCGTCCCATGCCGTTGCCAACTGACTCCGGCTGAGGACACGGTCATAGTGGCGTGCGCCAACCCACCGGGGCAGGGCGCGGGCCGGGGGCGACCGGAGCAACTCATTCACCTTGCACGCCCCCTGCGCGCGCCATCGCCTCGATCGTCCCCCACTTGCCGTTCATCGGAGATCCCTTCACGGCAGTACCGCGAGGCCGGTGATCAGCTGGAGAGGTCCTATCCGTCAGCCTCGGGGCTTTCGACTTTGGGCTTTCGGCATTCGGCATTCGGCTTTGGGCGGTGGCCGGTGGTCGGTGGGGTGGCAACGCTTTCGATCGATTCCGTGCGGCCGAACTCCCCAAGTGCCGGGCATTCAGGGAGGGCTTGGTAACGGGAATGGGTGATTCAGCCAGAGTCGCACATCTGCGCAGAATGTAATCCTTGTCCGGATGGGCGGTGGATTCCAGGATTTGGGGGCCCGCCGGGGTTCCTCCGGTACGGGCCGTCATCGACCTGGGCAGAGGGGTTTCTTATGGTCCTGTACGCGGAGGCAGAGGGCGGCGGCAGCAACTGGATGCCGTACCTCGGGTACGACGTCAGCAACGGCGACCGGATCGTCGGCGCCCTCATCTCCAGCCTCAAGGAGTACACCGGGCTCAAGCCGACCGGGAGTACCGGGCAACGGTTCTACAGCTGGGACCGTAACTCCGTAACACCGGAGGCGCGTTACCGGATCGACCTGATCATCAACTCCTGGCAGGCCATGGAGCAGCGGATCATCAGCGCGATGAGGAGGCTCGACGGAGACGTAGGGGCCCTGATCGAGAAGGACACCGCGGAGCGGGCCGAGTCCGCGGAGGAGGGCGACGGGTTCTACGAGCGGTTGGACACCCTGACGGAGGAGGGGGACCAGGAGAGGCTGCTGCGTCTTGAGGCGGAGGAAGCGAGGCCCGCGGGACGCGTGGGCGAATTCGTCCACTCGCTCAACGTCAACGCCGCCCGCCGGATCATCGACTGGTCCTTCGACGGGCCCTCCGGCGTCGCAGAGGACCTGGACTTCTTCGAGTCAGGCTTCGAGTACGTGGGGGAAGGGCCGCAGTTCGACGCTGAGCGGCGGAGCCAGCTCGCCGAGTTCATCGCGCTCGGTTGGGAGGCGGCCCGTGGGAACCTCGACCCCCGGGACGTGGACCGGGCCCTGGACGTCTTCCTCGGCGGAAGCCGCGGCGAGGACACACCGTCCAAGCAGGACCAGGCGATCGCCAATCACCTCAACGCTGCCCTAGGCAACGGCGCCTCCCGTTTCCACCGCGCGCGCACCCCCGACGCACTGGTCGACTTCACCGACCCGGTGGTCGCCCGGCCGATCCCGCCCTCGATCGCGGGCGCCGGCATGGGCTTCACCGACACGATGTGGCGGCTGATGGACGTCGCCTACGACGCCCAGCGCATCGCCGACCCCGAACTGCGCGACCTGGTCGACCATTGCCTGGCCGTCCAGGCCGAGTACCAGCTCCAGGCGCTCTTGACCAACCGGGAGATGGCAAAGGTCGTCGACGCCAGCAACCAGCAGTTCGAGTACCTCAAGGCCAAGGCTGCCGCTGAGGCCGCCAAGGAACAGGGCGGGAGCTTCTGGGGCTTCCTGGGAGATGTCCTGGGCATGGTGTCCGCCGTCACCGGTGTGCTGGCCATGATCCCCGTCCTCACCCCCATCTGCGGGCCCATCGCGCTGGCCACCGCCACGGGTGCGTTCGGGGCCCATCTGGTCGATGCGGCGATCAAGGGCGACTGGGATGCTGCCACGTTCGCCGGTCTCGCAGCGGACGCACTCGTGCTGATCCCCGGTATCGGGGCTACCGCGAAGGGGCTGAAGGCAGGCGCGACGTCGATGCGTGCCGTCGGCGGCCTCAAAGTCGCCTCACGGGCCGCGGGCCGGACCTTCCTGGCAGAGGTGGCCGGCAGGGGCGCCTCCGAGGCAACGAAGGTCTTCAGCTATATCGGCACCCGCGGCGCCAAGGCAGTGGGAGCCAGTACCAACGCGGGCAAGATCGCAGGCAAGGTGATGCAGGGCTCGGTCAATCTCGCAACCCAAGTCCCCCTCGCCATCGAGTTCGCCACCGGAAGCGATCTGGGCGACGCCAAGGAGGCCGCCACCGGCGCCACGCTCACCGCCAACTATGTCCAGACCGTTGGAAGCTGGGGCGCGGTCGGCTCCGCCGCGAAGAAGGGCGGCACGGTCACCCTCTCCCTCCTCGGCAGGATCGTCGGACGCCGCTGAACCGCACCGGCCACGGCCGCACCACCGCCCTCAGCCACAACAGCCCCGACCACAGGAGACCCTGCGCCATGCCTGACGCCACCGCTGAACTCCCGCTCACCTTCTCCGTCCCCGATGCCTTCCGCGACATCGACTTCCAGGTCTCGGCCGAGGTCAACACCAACCGGCTGATCGAGAACCTCGAATCCCTCGACCCCAAGCCCAGCCCGGAGCAGATCGGCCACGCCGTCCTGACCCAGCAGGCCATGTACGAGATGCTCGCCGCCGCCGGCGCCGTCTACGCCGGGGTGCTGCTGTCCGGCCCCAGCAAGGACGACCCGAAGAAGCGGCTCAGCTCGGTGATGCTCTCCGTCACCGCCCGCCCCAGCGAGCTGTCCAACGAACACACCGTGCGCCGGCTCTCCCGCACCATGGGCGCCCTCTACCCCGAGGCCGAAGTCGGCGTCATGATGCTGGACTGCGGGCCGGCCGTCGTCGTCACCCAGGACACCAAGGTCCCCAAGCCGGTCAACCTCCTGGAGGACGACCCCAAGCCCACCACCGTCCGGCAGCTGCACATCTTCGTGCCCGTCCCCGGCCGCCTGGCCATGGCCGACTTCTCCATCGCCACCGAGAACATCGACGAGTGGGATGACTGCCTGGAACTCATCGGAGCGGTGTGCAAGACGATCCGGTTCACCGACGCCGCAGCCGCCTGACAGCTCGGCGACGACTGGCAAGGAGGACAACGGAGATGGCCCGCGCTGACCGGAAGGCCGCACGACAGGCACTACTGAAAGCCGCTTTCGCCGGCCTCGGCTTGGTGGCACTCATTCTGGCGGCCAGCTGGTCCAGGACCTGGCTCTACGGGGTCGGGGCAGCCCTCCTGGCCACCTCCGTGGCCACGGGCCTCCACCGGCGGCCACGGCACACCCGCCACTCGGCCCCCAACGACGACACCCACCGCCCGCAAGGACCGACCGAAACCGGCGAACCTCGCAGCCGGCGAGACACCCCACCACCCGACAACTGACAGGACGCCCCGCGCTGGCCTGCGCATGCGGACTGGTCAGGCCAGCCGCCGCCTTGTGGGTGCGAATTCACGCAGCTTCACACAGCCAATAACGGCATAACGGCTTGTGCCCCTGCGCTGCCGCGTTTCACGGCCCCGTATTAACAGCTGTTCACCGCCCTGGAGGGCACGGTCAGGGCACGCCGGTGGCGATGAGGGGCGACGTGGGGCGACGTGAGGCGGTGGGCGTGAATCCCGGTGCGCGAGGAGCCGGTGCCCCGGGCGCTGCTTGGCCGGATTGCTCACGCAACCCAGCGGCGTCGTGCACCCCGGTGGGGGTTCTACTTTTCCAGCCGGGACAGGTCGGGTGCTCGGGCTCCTGAGGCTTCTGGTACGGCTGTGGTGATCGACCGGAGCTGTTCCTCGGTGAGTTTCACTGCGAGCGCGCCGACGTTCTCGTGGAGATGCGCGCGGCTGCGCATGCCGGGGATCGGGATCACACTGTTTCCTTGCGCCAGCACCCAGGCGAGTGCCAGTTGCGCCGGCGTGCAGCCGATGTCCGCCGCGAGTGCCCGCACCTGCTGGACCAGGTGCAGGTTGGCCGCGAGGTTGTCCCCCTGGAAGCGGGGCTGTCCGCGCCGGATGTCGTCGGCGGCCAGCTCGTCGACGGATGTGAGGGCACCGGTGAGGAGCCCGCGGCCGAGCGGGGAGTACGGGATGAAGGCGACGCCCAGTTCGCGGGCCGTCGGCAGGATGTCCCGCTCCACGCCACGGGTCCACAGCGAGTACTCGCTCTGTAGGGCCGCGATGGGTCCTGCGGAGCACGCCTGCCGCAGGGTACGGGCGTTCACCTCCGACAGGCCGATGTGCCGGATCTTGCCCTCCGCTGCGAGTTCGGACATCGCGCCGACCGTCTCCTCGATCGGTACGTCCGGGTTCCGGCGGTGAAGGTAGTACAGGTCGATGTGGTCGACGCCGAGGCGACGCAGCGAAGCCTCGCAAGCCCGCTTGGCGTACTCCGGGGTCGAGTCGACCCTTCGCGTCCGCGGGTCGGTTCCGCGTACGACGCCGAACTTGGTGGCGAGGACGATTTCGTGGCGGCGGCGCCCCGCAACGGCCCTGCCCACCAACTCCTCGTTGGTGTAGGGGCCGTACATGTCGGCCGTGTCGAGGAAGGTGACCCCTGCATCAAGGGCTCGCTGGATGGTCGCCACGGCTTCGGCCTCATCGGTGGGACCGTAGAACTCGGACATGCCCATGCAACCGAGGCCGATCGACGACACCAGTGGCCCGCTACGGCCCAGCCGTCTCTGCTCCACCAGCGCCTCCCCCTTGAGTGTCCGGTGAGTGTCCGGGTGGCAGCCTAGTTCCGGCCGGATGGCGCATGGCGCATGGAGGGCTGAATTCCGCCTCCTCGCGCGGACCGGGTCGTTTCTACCCTTGTCATGCCCGGCTCTGTCATGCCTGGCGAGAGGAGGCGGAGATCGTGCTGCGGGGCACCGTGACCGGCTGGAACCGTCATTCCTTCGCCTCACCGGCGGCCTTTCTGCTCCCGTATGTCGGCGATCACGCGGAACTCGCTCGTCGAACACGCGAGGCGCTGCTCGACGGCCCCGGCTTCGCTGTGGTGACCGGCGTCCCCGTCACGTCGATGACCACCCCGGACCTCCAGCGGTTCAGCGAGTCGATGCTCGGCCACCTTGGGGTGCCGCTCGCTCAAGGGCGCGGTACGGACACCGCGCGCGCCTGGTTGGTACGGGACGAGGGTGTCTCCGCGTACACCGACGACCGTCGCTTCCACGAAAACGCCTATACGTCCAAGTCACGCGGCTACTTGCACCTGCACAACGACGGGGCCGTGCAGCCCTTCGGCCACGAGCCGGACTATGTCGCCCTGCTCGCACACCGACGAGCGCGGCACGGTGGTGACTCTGTCCTGGTGAATGGCTGGACGGTCCATCAGATCCTCCAGCAGGAGTTCCCTCGTGAGCTGGACGTGCTCCACACCTCGTTCCCCTTCGACCGGCGTCATGTCGCGCCCCTGGGTGCGCCGCCGGTGGTGTGGGCACCGGTCTTCGAAGAACGCGAGGGGCGCGTACACGTCCGGTGCAACGTCAGACGCAACGAGACCGCAGACGAGCTGACTGGGGAAGCACTGTCGCCCCGCAAGCGCGCGGCGCTCAACGTCCTGAAGGAAGTGGTCAGCCGGCCGGAGCTCAGGGTCTCGATCCTCCTGGAGGAAGGGGACTGTCTGATCACTGACGACCGTCGGGTACTGCACGGCCGCACGGCCTACGAGGACCACGCCCATGCCGCACTTCGCCGCTGCCTGGTCCGCGTCATGCTCGCCGACTGCTTGGACGCCGGCGGCTGAGGTCCGTGTCCGTTGAGGTGCCGTGTCCGTTGGCGGTGCGGTGGCGGGCGGTGCACGCGTCCGAGGGGGCCGCGTGGTGTGGCAGGGGATTTGGGGGCCGAGGCCGAGGCCGATCGAGATATTGGCCAGGTGGGAGGTCCTCTTCATCGAAGCTGTCCGCGAAACCCAGCTCCGGGTGCCTGGCTTCCGAGGAACCTGAAACCGCCGCCGGGGCCCGCTCGCGGATCTGGTACTTGCCGGAGAGGAGTTCGGGCTTGCCGCCGTTGGTCATGTCGGCGGGATCTCGGTCAGGCGGTGCCGCCGCGGTGGATGCCGTACAGCTTGTTGTCGAAGGCGGCCAGGGCCGGTGCCGCGCAGCTGGTGGCGGTGAGCTTGGTGAACGGGTTCCAGGTGCTGCCGTTCAGGGTTGTCCAGAACAGGGATTCGTTGGAGCCGGCGCCGCGGACCAGGCAATGCAGTGTGCCGTCGTGGGCTGCCAGGGTGGGCGCGGCGGCGGTGGAGCCTGAGGGGAACTTGCGGGCTGGGGTCCAGGTAGTGCCGTCGAAGGTCGTCCAGTTCACCGAGCTGTCGGCGCTGCGGTAGACCGCGTACAGCTTGCTGTCGAAGACCGCTAACGCCGGTGCGGAGGGGGTACTGGCCCCGTCGAGTGTGGTGAAGCTGCTCCAGGTTGTGCCGTCGAAGGTGGCCAAGGAGATGGTGCCGTCGTTGGAGCTGAAGCCGCTGGGGTTGCGGATCATGCAATAAAGCTTGCCCTTGTAGGCGGCCAGGGCCGGCGCGTTGAGGGTCACGCCCGAGGGGACCGTGCTGAAGGCGCTCCAGGTAGTGCCGTTGAGGCGGTTCCAGCGCAGCTCCCCGTCGGGGGAGCGGTGGGTGCTGTAGAGCTTCCCGTCGTAGACCGCCATCGCCGGGTTGGAGGGACTTAAGGCTCCGGGGATCTCGGTGAAGTCGCTCCAGGTGGTGCCGTCGAAGCCGGCCCACTTCAGGTTCGGTCGTGCGGTGGAGTCGAAGCGGATGTTGTGGGTGCGGACCATGCAGTGGAGCTTGCCGTCGTAGGCGGCCAGGGCTGGTGTGCCCAGGGCGGTGACCGAGGGGACCGGTGTGCTGGCGCTCCAGGTGCCGGCGATGGCGATGGCGGTGGTGGTCAGCAGGCGGGTGTCACCGGGGCCGGTCCACTGCAGACTCAGCTCGTATGTGCCGCGGGATCCGCCGTCGAACCACCAGGTGTCGACCCGACCGGGTTGGCCGGCCAGATGCCGGATTGCGCCGCGGTCGAAGCCGATGGTCCGCCTGACGACCAAGTCGTCCTCGTTGCGCCACAAGTGCATCGTCGCGGAGATGAGCGCGGAGATGAGCCCCAGGATCTCCAGGGCCTCGGAGGTGGTCTGAGACGCGGTGTCCGGTTGGAGCCCGAGGTAGGCGGACACCTGCGACAGGAAGCCGGCGATCTCCCACAGGTCCTGCATGAGCTCGTCGCACCACGCCGAGTTGCTGTGGTCGGCCTCCCACACCTCGATGTGGGATGTGAACACATGCGAGACGGGGCCGTCGAACAACACGTCTTCCGGGTCGAAGTCCGCCCCGTGGCCCGCCCGCATGGCGCCGTACTCCCGCGTGAAGCTCGCCCGCTCCGTATCACCGACGCCCCCCGACGCACTCACTGCCCAGTAGACCTCGCCGTCGCCCTCCTTGTTGGATTTCCTCGCGCAGGAGAAGCTCGACAGTGCCACCCGGGCATGTAGCCGTGACGGGGCCGCGGTGGTCTCGGGCTGCTGACCGGAAGCGGTCACCATCGTCGCCCCGTACCCGTAGGCATCGACGGCCGCAGCGACCTCCTCGCTGTCGCGACGGTCACCGATGGGGGCATCAAGGTCCACGAGGCTGATGTTGGGCTGCCCCAAGATCTCCGACTGCAGGGCGGGCAGGTCCGCGAACAGGTCTGCAACCGAGTACCCCGCGGCGAGGTCGCGGGAGGTCAGCGTGTACGGAAACAGGTGCGGCGCGTTCCTCACCGATGCCTCCTCGATAAACACTCGCCCGATCTCGTGCACCTCCTCCTCCGACATCCTCGACCGCAGCGTCTGCACCAGGCGCGCCTCCAGGTCCGGCAGCTCCAGGCCCGCGTCCAGCCGGGCCGCACCGCGCAGCATCACCCCGTACAGCAGCCACACCCCCCGCGTCGAGGACCCCATCCGCTCTCCAGACCCGGACAGGGGCCCGCCCTGCAACTGCGCACGCAGCCGTTCAAGCCGCTCAAGACGCTCACTGCGGGAATGGAGAACGGGTGACACGGGCTCCTCCTGAGGCCAGGACGACCGTGGGGCTGCATACGCCACGGTGCGCGGCGCCATGCTTGAGGAGCTCTCGCCCAGAGCAAAAGCTTCTTTACAGACAGTCAAGCGTCAGTGTCCGAGTTCCGTGGCCGGCTCGTCCGGGGCGAGTGACGGCGGCCCGTCGCACATGAGCAGTTGCCTGGCGTCTGGCAGTGTCGATGCTGCGCCTCGACGTTCGACAAGCAAAGGCCGCACCGGTTATCGAGACGTTCAGCCAGCCGGGCGTACAACTGTTTATCGTGCCGGCTGATGTTCATGAGCTCACCGTGGAAGTCATCGGTGCGGGCGGTGGAGGCGGTGGAGGCGGCGTCGCTTCAGCCAAGCAGGGGGTTAGGCGCTAGGGCCGCCCGCAGGCCACCCACGGCCCCTGCCGCCGTCACGGCTGCGCCGAATGCGCCGAATGCGCCGAGATCTCCGCGTCAGGTAAGTAAGGGCAGCCATGTGAAGCAGTTGTCGATCGGCTGGACTCCGGGCCGGTGTCCAAGGGCCGTCCCCGTGCTTGCATGCGTCGCTGGTTTCACGGCCGGGTGTGAAGCCGAGTGTTCAACCCCGAGGGCGCCTCCACTGAGATGACACGAAGGTGCCTTGTGACGCGCGTCAACACCTTGCCTCGATAGGCTATTTGTTCGACCGAGATGCGCTTCGCTCAAGCAACGGGGGAATACGATGCGGCAACTGATGGACGTGGTGCTGACCAAGGCCGGTTGCGTCAAGATCCGCTACCAGGCCAGGCTGCTGGCGGACGACGGCGCCCGGATTTCGGTTTCGGCGCCGTGGGCGGCGCCTGACGTCCGGGACTTCGGCTTCGTCCGGTTCGAGCCGGGCGACGAGTTCACCGAGCATTACTGGCGAGACCGCTGGTATGCAGTCAAGGAGGTCCGCGACCGCGAGGGGGAACTCAAGGGCTGGTACTGCGATATCACCCGCCCCGTGGCGGTCCGCGACAGGTCCTCGGGCCCGGCTGAGCTCGTCGTCGAGGACCTCGACCTCGATCTCTGGGTTTCCGCGGACGGCGCCCAGATACTGCGGCTGGACGAGGATGAATTCGCGGCGAGCGGTCTCACCGAGAGAGATTCGGAGGCCGCCCGGCAGGCCGTAGCCGCCCTTGATGAGCTGGAGCGGCGCGCGAAGGAGGGCGGCTTGCTCACGCTCCTCGTCGACTAGGGCCTGTCCGGCGGGTTATGGCGAAGAGTTCGGCTCGGTGAGCTTTCCGTGTGGGGAAATGGTGTGGCGGGGAACGGTATTCGCGTACACGGGCGCCCTTTTGCGCAATCCGGAAGGCTCCGCTGCCACGTCCCCGAATCCCTTCTGACCGCCGCCTGTCCGCAGACCGGGGCATGGATCAATCGATCATTGTGGGACTTCCGTCAAGGGAGACTCACTTGGTGCTCGCTTGGTGCTCAATTGGCACTCACGTGGCACTCACTTGGCTCTGCCCGGAAATGGGCGACCTGGCCAGCGCGCAGCGCGAGGTGGGAGCCGGTGAACCGGGAACGCATGCGGCGGTCGTGGGTGACGACCACCAGGGCGCCCTGGTAGTCCGCCAGGGCCTGTTCCAGTTCCTCGACGAGTGCGGGGGAGAGATGGTTGGTCGGCTCGTCGAGCAACAACAGGTCCGTCGGCTCGCTGACGAGCCGGGCCAGTTCGATGCGGCGCCGCTGCCCGTACGACAGGCTCCCCACCCGTAGCCGCAGCTCTGCGGGGCCGAACAGGCCGAGTGAGAGCAGCGCCTGCGCATGTTCGTCCTCCGTGCCCACGCGTCCCTGGGCGAATGCCTGCAGCACGGACAGTTCCGGGGCCCAGGGCGTCCCCTCCTGCCGCAAGTGTCCGACGCGGCCGGGTACGCGTACCGAACCGGCATCCGGCCGGAGCTCCCCTGCCAGCACCCGCAGCAGTGTGCTCTTGCCCGCTCCGTTGGGGCCGGTCACCAGCAGCCGTTGGGCGGCTCCCAGGTGCAGTGCCGGCAGGTGCAGTCGATTCCCCACCCGCAGGTTGCAGACTTCCGCCGCCGTCGTCGGGTGCGATTGCTCCCGCGCCGCCGGCCCTTCCCGTGCTTCGCCCGGGGCCTTCTCGGGCCCGGCCGAGGTGGCAAGGCGGGCGGTGAAGACGAGCGGGGTGGCGGGCGGGGTGACAGGGTCGCCGGTCAGACGTTCAAGGCGTGCCTTGGCGTTGCGGATACGGCTCATCGCGCCGTGCCCGCGGCTGCGCGACCGGAAGGCACCATGGCCGAAGACGGCGAAGGGCAGCTTGCGCGGCATGTCGTACAGCCGCGACGCGTTGGATTCCACCAGCCGCCGGTTACGGGCCAGTTCGGCGCGCCAGTCCTCGTACTCCTGCAGCCGGCGGCGGCGGTCGGCTTCCTTGGCCGCGAGATAGCCGTCGTAGCCGTCCCCGTACCGCGAGACCGTGCCGGAGGCGACTTCCAGGACGGTGGTGGTGAGCCTTTCGAGGAACACACGGTCATGGGTGACTGCGACCACGGTGCCGCGGTGCGCGCGCAGGTGCGCCTCCAGCCAGCTCACGGCCTGGTCATCCAGATCGTTGGTCGGCTCGTCCAGCAGGAGCAGCTCCGGCTGCGAGGCGAGCGTGGCGGCCAGTGCCAGACGGGACCGTTCGCCGCCGGAAAGGGTGCCCAGCCGTCTGTCGCGCGCCAGGTCCGGCAGTCCGAGGCCGTGCAGGGCACTGTCCACCCGCGCCTCGGCCGCGTATCCGCCGCGCACCTCGTAGCGCTCGACCAGCTCCGCGTACGCCATCAAGGCGGCGTCGAGTTCGGCTCCCGCGGTCCGGTGGCTCAGCTCGGCCTCGGCCCGGCGCATCCGCGCTTCGAGGTCCCGCAGGTCGGCCAGGGCGAGATCGATGGCGTCCTGGACGGTGGCGTGGGGCGGCAGCTCCAGGGTCTGCGCGAGGTAGCCGGTGCCGCCGGGGGTGTAGATGGTCAACTCGCCGTTGTCGGCGTCAAGTTGACCCGACATGAGCTTCAGAAGGGTGGATTTCCCCGACCCGTTGTCGCCGACGACGCCGACCCTCTCGCCCGGCTTGACGGAGAAGGAGACCCCATCGAGGACGAGACGGTCCGCGTAGCGCCTGGCGACGTCGTGGAACGCCAGCTGCGCGGTCCGGGTGGCGGAGGAGGTGGCGGTGGTGGATGCGGGTGACGATGTGGAGGAAGGGGTGTGCATGGAGATGCTCCTGCTCTCGGCGGCTGAGCCGGGCGGGTCGGATGAGGTCGATGAGGCGTCCGCGTGTGGGCGGGCCCGTACGGCGCGACGTCCGGCAAGCGGAGTCGGGCGCCGATGGGGCGGCGGAGGCACACACGGGAAGGGTGGCGGTGACGGCGGAGCTCAGCTCGACGCGGACACTCGCTTGGCGATCACAGGAACAGGGAACCCATGCGCAGCACCTTACGCGCCGGGAATCATCTTGGCAAGACGGATCGTCTCGTCTCTCTATCTTTCATCTCGCGTCTCGCGTCTCGTCTCTCGTCAGCCTGGTCGCGCCACGTGAAGTGGCGGCGGCTGCTTCAGAGCTGACCGGGGCGTGGCACGCTTCGCAGAACTGGTCGACAACTCGCCCAAGACACGCGAGGACTTACAGAGGACTTGCAAGAGATACACGCCGCCTTGGTGGAAAGCCAGATGCGCTCTGTCCATGCGGCCCGCGCCTCACTGCACGATGCCGGCGCCGGTGGCCAACGCGATCAGCGGCGGTACGGGCCCGGAGGGCGCCAGTTCGGTCGACGAGGCTGGCGTCGAGGGTGCGGCAGGGCTATGACCGGCGACCTCCGGGTACGTCCTTCGGCGCCTGCCCGTCAGCTGTGCGCGAGGCTCTGTGAGGCGATATTCCTCCCCGTACGGAGGCGGCCACGCCCGCGCATCGCGCCGACCGTGGCGACCGTCCACCCGGCGACCCATACGGCGCCTACCGACAGTGCGGCGATCGCCGGACCGGTCTCAGGCGGCGGAGGTCCCAGGAAAGGGGCCACACCCGCCGCCCGCGCACCGAACCCGACGACCCCGGCTCCCACCATGGCGATGCCCGCCCAGGAGACGACGACCGACCCCCACCGGAAGAACGGGTTGGCGATCGGGCGTAGCAGAAGCAGCGCGACGACCGCCATCGCCAGGCCCAGTCCCGCATTGCCCAGTTGTGCCGCGGTGACATCACCGAAGCCGACATAGGACTTCGACGGCGCGGGGAAGCCCGGCATGCCCAGCTCGCCCTTCAGGGCGAGATCCACCTTGCTTGCGGTGTAGGCCAGCGCGCCCGCACAGGCGATGACCGCGGAGAGCCGTTGCGTTCTCGTTGATTGGATCATGACACCAGCCTGCCTGTGGCTCGCGGCCGAGGAGTCCTTCCGAGGTACGGAACACCTCCGCCGTCAGGCGGAGTGCGCGGCTACAACCCGCACTATGAGTGCTGCCTATGGCGGGTTCGAGCAGGGGAGTCGTCGTAGGGGAGTCGTCGGGTCACACACTCTCTGCGAGGAGGGTGACGGCGAAGCCGAGGAAGGCGATTCCGCTGACTTGTTCCATCCGGCGCCGAAAGGACGGTCGTCTGATGCGCTCACCCAGCGTCGAAGCGACGCGGGAGATCAACCAGTACCAGATCGCCAACTCGGCGATGTCGATCGCTGTGAGCAGGATCGTGGCTCCGAACACCGGTGTCCCCTTGGGGATGAACTGCGGAATGAGGCTCAGGTAGAAGATGCCGGCTTTCGGGTTGAGCAGGTTGGTCGCAAGTCCAGCACGGAACGCGGCCAGCCGGTTGTGTGGGAACGGGGCAAGCCGGGTGCGCGGGAACGGGGCAAGCCGGTTGCGTGGGAACGGGGCAAGCCGGTTGCGTGGGAACGGGGCAGTGGGCTGCTCGGCCGTCGAGTGACCGGCCAGCTCACCGGCCCCGTCCTCCAGGGCTGTCGCTGTGCCGTCGGCGTTCCGGCGCCTGGAGCGCCACAAGGCCGAGACCCCGAGCCATGTCAGGTAGAGGGCACCGGCGACCGTCAGGGCGTTGTAGATCATGCGGGAGGTGGCTACCAAGGCGGTCAGCCCGATGGCGGTCGCCACGCCCCAGGCCAGGCAGCCGACGACGATGCCCAGCGCGGCAGCGTGCCCGGCGGCTCTGCCCTCGGAGACGGAGGTCCGTAGCACCAGCAGGGTGTCCAGGCCGGGTGTGACATTGATCAGAGCGGCGACACCGGCGAACGCGAGCAGGGAAGTAAGCATGACGGCAAGCCAAGACCATGGGCCGTGCGGTGACACAGCAATTTTGACGTGGATGAGGGCGCGAGGGCGCGAGGGCGCAGAGCCCCGTCGCTGTCGCGCGCCGCGCCCGGACTCAGGAGTGGTCCCCGCCTCAGGAATGGTCCCCGCGCCGCTTCTCCAGCCGGGCGATGCCTGAGTCCAGATCGATGCCGGTCTTCTTCGGTGCACCGTCTTGCTCGTCATCCCGCAGGATCAACTCGATCCGGCGTTGTTCAAGTTGGACCCGCTTGCTCGGATAGATCAATGCGTGGAGCTCCTCGGTTGCCGTCGCACCCACGCCGCGGGCCCCGAACGCGGTGTTGTGCCGGCGCGTCGGCAGCCACCCCAGCCACCCCAGGCGTCGGGCGGCCTGCGCACTCATCCGTAAGGCAGCCAGCAGGAACAGCGGAACGACGATCAGGAGCACCAGCGAGGGGCCCGTCAGCAGACTCACCATGAGTCAGGAACGGATGGCGGAGTGCCAGTTGTTCCCTTCGGTACGTGCGTGCACTCCGCTTGTCGTCCGTCGTGGCTGGTCTCGTGCCGAGCGTGAAGGCGGCCGCGATCCGGCCGCGGCCTTGCGGCTGACGAGCAGCGGATGCCACGGCCGGAGCGGCGTATTGCGGCTGCGGTCAGTAGACGATCGACACGATCCGGCAGGCGGCTTCGGCGAGGTCACGGTCGCCGTCGATGCGGGCACGGGCGAGGGCGGTGTCCGGCTGGATGCCGCGGCTGCACAGGCGCCAGGCCGTCTCCGCGTCCAGGTGGACAGCAGCGGCAGGGTGCCCTGTTCCCGGCTCCGCGAGCGACCAACGGTCCCCGGTGGCGGTGGCGGTGGCGGTGGCGGTGGCGGTGGCGGTCCAGGTGCCGCCGGCCGGACCGTCGACGTTCACCTGAATCTGCGTACCGACCGGGGCATCGACCTGGCGCAGGGTGTGAGGCAGGGCTCGCATAAAGGTGTCCAGGACCACGGACAGGAACCGCGGATCGGGGTCGGTGTCCTGGCCGACGGCATGACGGATCTGCTGGCGGTGGGTCCAGAACTCGGTCAAGTCGCGGGCGCTGTCCAGCCACATCGGCGCCGGATCGATACCGGCCCAGGACACCCCCAGCGAGGGGGAGTTGAGGTCGGTGGCCGCGAAGAACCGGGCGATCTGACCGCCGACCAGATCGAGGGTGTCGGTGAGCGCCGCCGGGCTCACCCGGCGGTGGGCGTCAACCCATTCCTGGTTGATGCGGTGGAGGAACTGCTCCAGCGTCTCGCCCGGCGCGAAGGCGGGGCCGTCCTGGTGTCCGTCGCGGTCGCGGGCGAGACGTCCGTAGAAGTCGCCCAGGATGTGCGCGGCGAGATCGCGGACAGTCCAGCCCGGCACCGCCTCCTTGCCCCAGTCGGCAGGCGCCAGGCCGCGCAGCGTGGCCATCAGCGCGGCCTGCTCGGGCGCGAACAGGGAGCGGGCGTCGATCGGGGCACCGAGCCAGGAGTGGCCCGGCATGTCATTGAGCTGTGCGTCCATGGCCCCAGCCTGCCAACCGTTTGCGGCGTCCGTCGCCTGCACCGGCGCTACGAGGCCAAATCAGGGCACTTCCTCGGCTCATCGGCATCGCGGCTGCCGCACTCATCTGCTGCCGTCGTCTCAGCGAGACGGCTACAGCTACGCAGCCATGATGCGCGACATGTCGTTTCAGGGAACCGACGCCTACCAGGACGCAGACCTCAGCCACCAGGAAGCCGACCTCAGCGTGACCGTCGGCGCCCGCCCACCGGACAACCGAGACCAGCCGCCCTCTCCGAATGCCATGACGTCTGAGGTCTCCCTCCTCTGCCCTGGCGTCTGAGGTCTCCCCCTCTGTCCTGACGTCTGAGGTCTCCCTCCTCGGGGTTCCCGCGCCGGGCGTTCTGAGCGAGGAGGTTCCCCGGCTTGGCCCGGCCCAGCTCGCCCGGCTCGCCCGGCTCGCCGGCTCGTGAACCCAGTGCTGCCTGCTGCGGACTCGTTGTCACCGGGCTCCGCCCTCAAACCCCGTACGGCCCCAAACCCCGTACGGCCCCAAGCCCCGTGCATTCGCGCCGAGTTCCGGCCGCGCGGGGGCTCGCGCTTTCGATCGCGCGGGAGAAGGATCTGCGGCGAAGAGCGGCCCACATCGCGGAATATCTCGTTCCGCGGAGGTGTGTGACGGGGTGGGAAGACGATCGCCGCCGTTGAATTCTGCACCTTTGTCCAGGTGTTGTCTCGTTCGTTGCCTGAGGAGGCGGCGCAATTTGATGATCCGTTCGTCCCTGCCAGCATGTGGCGGCGTGGGCCGAGCTTCGGCCCGCCGGCTTCGACAACCCTTCGCGGCCTGCCCCGGAGGAGGAAGCCGAACGAAGAGAGGAGTGGAACATGTCGCGTCCCACCCGACGTCAGGTGCTGCACGTCAGCGCAGCGGCCGTGGCCGGGGCGGCGCTCGCCGCGCCAGCCGCCTTCGCCGACACCCGTGCCGCCCGCCCCGCCGACGGCCACGGACACGCGGCGGGAGCCGGGCCCGCCGATGGTCACGAGATACCGGAACCCTTCGACGAGCTGTACCAGGGCCGCCACATAGAGGGCTGGCCGGCAGAGGAAGGGGGTGCACACGGCGGAGGGCACCAAAGCCATGGAGGCCGGCCGGAGCAGCCCTCCGGCCAGGCCGACCCGCACGAGGGCATGGACTTCGTCGTCCGCATCGACAACGACGACCTGCATGTGATGCGCAACGCGGACGGCACCTGGATCAGCCTGGTGAACCACTACGAGACGTTCACCACGCCGCGCGCCCTGGCGCGAGCAGCCGTCCGTGCACTCCAGGGCGCCGACCTGGTCCCCGTCGTCACCAGCTGAGGCCCGACCCTGACCGTCCCCCCACCGAGGAGTCCTCGACATGGCAGTCCGGAAGAACCAGGCGAACCTCACCCCTACCGAGAAGCGGGACTTCGTCGACGCGGTGCTGGAGCTCAAGCGCACCGGCCGCTACGACGAGTTCATCAGCACCCACAATGCCTTCATCATCGGTGACACCGACAACGGAGAGCGGACCGGCCACCGGTCACCGTCGTTCCTTCCCTGGCACCGCAGGTTCCTGCTCCAGTTCGAACAAGCCCTCCAGAGCATCACGCCGTCGGTCATGCTGCCCTACTGGGACTGGACCGTCGACCGTTCGCCCCGCAGCTCACTGTGGGCCGACGACTTCCTGGGCGGTGACGGACGGAGCGGCGACGGCCGCGTGACGTCGGGGCCGTTCGCCTTCGGCAGCGGCAACTGGCCCATGAACATACGGGTGGACGGCCGGACATTCCTGCGCCGCTCCCTGGGCACCGGGGTCCGCGAACTGCCGACCCGGGGGGAGGTCGACCGGGTGCTCGCCCTGAACGTCTACGACACCGCCCCCTGGAACAGCTCCTCCGACGGCTTCCGCAACAACATCGAGGGCTGGCGCGGCCCCAACCTGCACAACCGGGTGCACGTCTGGGTCGGCGGCCAGATGACGACCGGCGCGTCCCCCAACGACCCGGTCTTCTGGCTGCACCACTGTTTCATCGACAAGCTCTGGGTCGACTGGCAGCGCAAGCACCCCAAGTCGGGCTATCTGCCGACCGGCGACACCCCCGATGTCGTCGATCTCCACGACACGATGAAGCCATGGAACGACGTCACACCGGCGGACATGCTGGATCACACCAAGTTCTATACTTATGAATGACAGGTTCATGACACCACCGTGACAGCGCTCTGATCCGTGAACTGGTCCGGAAGCTGGTCAGCAGCGGGACGGACAGTCGTGTGAGAGGCTGGGAGTTGCGGCGTACACGTACACCGGCCCCTGCTCCCAGCAAGCCGAGCGAAAGGCGCCTGACAGGCGAAGCCCAGTCAGGCGCCCGTTCTCCTGCCGTTAGAAGAACTCCAGCTTCTTCGGCGAGTAGCTCGCCAGCAGGTTCTTCGTCTGCTGGTGGTGCAGCGCTCATAGTGGTGCTGGCCTGCTGAAATGGCTGCTGCAACGGCCGTCTGTGGAGCGTTGGTCCGTGCATGGTCCGGATCTTGGCGTCAGCTACCTGATTGCGGGCCATGGCGGAGGCAGCGCCAAGAAGGGCGACAGCCTCCAGGTCGCCGGCGCGTGATGAGGATCAGCGAGGCGCGGGGGAGGGGCCGGGAACCGCTGAACGTGCATGGGCACGGCGGTCTGGCCATGTGCTGAGCGCGGTGCCTCTTCGGCTTCCACTGGCAGCGACCGTTGAGCAAGCGGGAGGATCTGCACCGGCCTGGTGAAGCCTGGCTGGTCTCGCTTGCGTCGCCCGCTCACCCTCGGCCCCCGGCCGTGACGCGGTCCCAGATGCGGATCGGTCCGGCAGACGTACGGCCAGCAGATGCCTCGGTGGGCGGCAGCCCTGGCGCAGGCCCTTGATCAGCCAGTCGGCCAGATCCTGGGCTTGCGAGGCATCGGTGAGTGGACCGAATGTGACGGCGGCGCCGAGGGGCGTAGGGTCCCGTGTGCAGGGCTGCACGATCAAGCGGATTCCCGGGCGTGCTACGCGATTTCCCCCGTGGTGTGGGCAGTGCAGGTGCCGGGCCAAGCAGCCGGTGGTGATCAGCATGCCGAAGGCGGACTGCCGTACCGCAGCGCGGAGGGGCTCGACGAGGCTGTCGTCGGCTGCGCCGCAGCCGTTCTCCGTCCGGCAGAGCACCGCCGTGAATCCTTCGGGGGCCGGCTGTGCTCGGCGGGTCGTCCTCCTGGTCATGCGAATGCCGTTCCTGTCAGGAATCGGACGTCGAGATCGGTCACGGAGGCGGCGGTGAGGCGAGTGGCGAATTGCGCGCGTACCCGCTCGACGGCTGCTCGACGGCTGCGGGAGTGAGGGTGTCCAACAGGGCGCGCGTGCCGCTGCCCATGGCCAGATCCCAGGCGGTGTCGGAAGTTAGTGGAACGTCGAGTTGTCGACGTACGACGCGAGCGTCGGTGAGGCCGAGACCTTCCAGCCAGGCGGCCAGGTTCTCAGCGGTGTCGATCCGGGCCAGCTGAGCCGACAGTGGAGAGCGTGGCCACTCACGCTCCGTCTCTACCGCGCTCTTGAAGGCTTGTCCCCAGGCGCCGAGCGCACCCTTCTCCCAGACGGTCACCGTAAGACGCCCGCCGGGGCGAAGCATGCCGGTGAGGGTAGCGGTGTCGCGGTCCATGTCGCGGAGGAAGAACACTCCGAGTGCACACTGCACCAGGTCGTAGCCGCCGTCGGGAGCATGCCAGGTGGTCACGTCATGCTCGCGGAAGCGGATGTTCTCCAAGCCCTCGTTCCGCGCACGGTTTTCGGCGATGGAGAGCAGGGACCGGGAGAGGTCAACCGCGTCGGCTCCTCCATCGGGCCCGACGGTGCGTGCGGCGGGCAGCGCCGATGCGCCCGCTCCGCAGCAGCCGTCGAGTGCCCGCTCGCCGGGGCGGGGGGGGCGGGCAGCGGCTGACGCCGCTGTAGCCTCCCCGACCGGGTCCCAGAACGGCGGGGGCCAGCGGTGGAACTTCCTGCCGCCCGCGCTGAAGACCTCTCCGAGGGCGATGTGCCGTGCGGTCATTCGAGGGCAGTCCTCTCCCGTGACGTGCGCGGCATCGTGGGCGGGCCGCACTCCCAGGATGCGGTTATGGAAATCATTTTCAACTAGGCTAGGGTGGCGAGTGGCGTAGAGGGCGTGCAGAGGAGGAGACGTGCCCGCTGTGGTGATCTGGGCGCGCAGGACCGCTCACGACTTCGTGGCGGCGATCGCGCGGGCGGGAGAGTGACGGTCGGCGGCAGCCGGGACCGGGGCTTGTTGGGCGTCGTGTGCGGCAATACCCCGGAAGCTCGCGTTCTGGTGCTCGACATGCTGCGCGATGCCCGGCCTGACGTAGTGGTGCTGTCGGTCTCGGTGCACGGCGACGAGGGCTCGCGTTACCCCTTCGTCCAGCGCTTCGCCTCGTGCAGTGATGAGCGGCTACGGGAGGCGCTGTGCCAGGGCGCCACGGGCGACCCGGCAGTGATTGTCCGTCAGGACCTGACGGCCATCGCGCGGAGTGCGGTGCGGCCCCATGCCGTGCTCGCGCTCCCCGAGAATGTGGACGCGTTGCCGTTTCTGGCGGACGTGTGGCAGACCCCGCTCGGCAGGACGCCGATGGCGCACTACTACGACCTGGCACCGATCGCCGTCGGCGTCGACCCGGATCGTTTCCTGAGTGACCTGCGCTGCGTTCACCGAACCATCCATGGACCGGGCTATGGCGCCCACGCCGAACCGATCACGATTGCCGAGGCGGCGGCCAGGCAAATAGAGGCCGCTGGAACAGTGGTCCTCGCACACGGCCGGGACGGGGGCGGCAGGCGTGAGGGCGCCCGTGCTGTGCTGGCGCACCTCAACCCTGCGGCGGAGATTCATGCCGATGCCGATGCCGATGCCGATGCCGATGCCGATGCCGATGCCGCCAGCCGCGACGGCCTGGCGGCTTTGGCGGAGCCCGATGCGCGGTGGGCCGCATCGGGGCCCGTCGACCGCCTCGAACCCGTCGCGATTCCCCTGCTCCGGCGCGGGGTTGACCGCGGCGTGAGGTCAGTACTGTGGCGGTCCCGACGCCCACTGCACCCCGAGCGGCTGGCGGACAGCCTGGCCACGGTCATGTCCGGAGTCGTGCGCAGCCGCGGCCACCTGTGGCTGCCCACCCGCCCGGAGACCGTCGTGACCTGGCGCTCGGCCGGTGGTCACCTGGAACTGCGCGAAGCCGGCCGCTGGCTCGACGACGGCGATACGAGTGCCTGGCGCGATACCTCCCCGCAGCGACGGACGCTGGCATCGTGGTTCTGGGACGACTACTACGGGGAGCGGCGCAACGAGATCGTCTTCACCGGCGCCGAACTGGACCCGGACCGCCTCCGGGCCGCCCTGGAGGCCGCACTGCTCGACGACGGCGAGCTGGCACGGGGCATCGAGGGCTGGGCCGACCTCTCCGATCCACTCCTTGGTGACAGGCGGTCCTAGACGTTTCGCGTGTCGGCTTGCAGCTTGGTCGGACGGCGCCGGGGCGTGGTCCGCGGCGGAAGCGGACCCCGTCGAGATCAGCACCTGCGCCTTGGCGTACGCGATAACGCGGATACCGCCCCGGCAGGTTGACCACAATCCACCGTCCTATGGCGCCAAGTGGGACGGCCCCATCCGAGAGGCTCCGATCTGTCAGACACAGACAGCAGGACTGCGAACTCGCCAAGTCAGCGCACCCGGTGGTCCTCCAAGGGGGCCGCCACCAGTACGTCATCGGCGGTCTGTGGCAGGTGCGGGGTGTGATTGACCAGCCGGGCCGAGTTGCCGACGACGGCGATGCTGCTGGTGTTGTGGAGGAGGGCGGCGAGGACCGGGTTCATGGTGCCGCCGGCGCCTGCGATCAGGCCCAGGAGGTTGACGCCGATGGCGAGGCCGTAGTTCTGGCGGACGACGCGCAGGGTGTGGCGGCTGAGTTCGACGACGGCGGGGACCTGCCGCAGGTCGTCGCCGGGCAGGGCGATGTCGGCGGTTTCCAGGGCGACATGGGAGGAGTGGGCGCCCATGGAGATGCCGACGTCGGCGAGGGCGAGGGCGGGGGCGTCGTTGGTGCCGTCGCCGACCATGGCGACGGTGTGGCCCTCGGTCTGGAGGTCGCGGATCAGCTGGAGTTTTCCTTCGGGGAGCGCGTGGGCGTGGACCTCGGCGATGCCCAGGGCGTCGGCGACGGCCTGTGCGGTCTCGGGCGCGTCGCCGGTGAGCAGCACTACGCGGGAGACGCCCAGGTCGATCAGCTGTTGGATGACGGCGCCGGCTCCGGAGCGGACGGCATCGGAGACGCCGAGCAGGCCGATCAGATCGTCGTCGTGGGCGATGCAGATGACGGTCTCGCCGCCGCCGCGCAACTGCTCCGTCCAGCCCTGGGCCTCCTCGGTCAGCTCCACGCCGTGTTGGCGCAGCAGGGCGGGGCTGCCCACGAGCAGCCGGGTGCCGTCGAGTTCAGCGCGCATGCCCATGCCGAGGACGACCTCGCAGGCTTGGTGGATGGGTGCGTGGAGGTGCTGTTCCTCGGTGTGGGCGACGATGGCCTGGGCGAGGGGGTGGCGGGCGTGCAGTTCGCCGGAGGCGGCCAGGGTGAGGACTTGGTTGGCGGTGTAGCGGTCGCTGAGGGTGACGACGCTGGTGACCAGGGGGCGGCCGAAGGTGAGGGTGCCGGTCTTGTCGAAGACGACGGCGGTGACCCGGCCGATGCCCTCCAGGTGGGTGCCGCCCTTGATGAGGGTGCCGCGGCGCGCGCCGTTGCCGATGGCCGCGCTGATGGCGGTGGGCGTGGCAAGTCCGGCCGCGCAGGGGCAGGCGATCAGCAGCATCGTCATGGCGCGGCGGGCGTCGCGAGTGACGGCGTACGTCAGCGCGGCCAGGGCGAAGGAGACGGGGACGAAGCGCTGGGTGAAGCGGGTGGCGACGGTCTGGATCGGCGCCCGGTCGGACTGCGCCTCCTCGACCCGGCTGATGATCCGGCCGACGGTGGTGTCCGCTCCGACGGACGTGGCACGGACGGTCAGCGAGCCCGAGGTGACGATGGTCCCCGCGTAGACCTCGGCGCCCGCGCGGGCGTAGACAGGCAGCGCCTCGCCGGTGATCGCCGCCTGATCGACGAGGGCCTCACCGGTGACGACCTCCCCGTCGACGGGGATCCGGTGGTGCTCGTAGACGGCGACGACGTCACCCGGCGCGACCTCTTCAAGCGCCACCTCGACCTCGACCCGTCCCTCGCCGTCCCCACCTTCCTCCCGTACGAGCCAGACCCGCTCCTCGCCGATGGTCAGCAGCTCCTCGATGGCGCGCCGGGTGCGGCGCAAGGTCAGGGTCTGCAGAAACTCACCGATGTTCAGCAGCCACAGGACGGTGAGGGCCACGACGTTCTCGCGCAGGACAAGCGAGATGACCGTCGCCGCCGTGACGAGGGTGTCCGTTCCGGGACTGGACCGGCCGCGCAGTGAGCGCAGGGCGCCGCGGAAGAAGGGCAGGCCGGTGAAGAGGGTGATCGCGCCGAGGAGTCCGGAGGAACCGGCGGTGATCCGGGGGCGGCGCAGCAGCCGGCGCAGCGCGACGAGGGCGAGCACCGCGCCGCCGACGACCAGCCGGGCGAGCTCTCCGGTGGAGGAGTCGGGCGTGGAGCGGGTGGGCTTGGCGGGCATGGACGCGGGCGGAGCCTCTTCGAGCGCGGCGACCAGGCGATCGACATCCAGGAGGTCCGGCGTCATCCAGATCACGACGCTGCCGGTACGCGGGAAGATCCGCAGCGCCCTGAAGCCCCTGATGCCGGTCAGCCGCTCATCGACCAGCCCGGCGCTGCCGGGGCGCGCCTGCACCCAGGGCACGGTCAGCCGGGCGCGGCCGGCCGCCACGGAGCGTACGAGCACGGAGGACATGGTCAGCACACGTCAGACATGGTCAGTGCTCGTGTCCGTGGTCGTGCTCATGGCCCTCGGTGGCGACAGCGGAGGGTGGCGGGACCTCTTCGCCCAGTGACGTACGGGCCTCTGCGAGGACATCACCGGCCTTGAGGCGGGCCTCCTCCGCGGCCGAGGCCAGCCACCGGCCGGCCACGATGCCGCCGGCCAGGCCACCGACAACCGCCTTCCGGGCGGCGGGCTTTGCCTCGGGGAGGCGCTTGGCGGCGGTCTTGATGATCAGGGCGCCCACCACTCCGGAGACCGCGTAGTGAGCCAGCCGTCCGGCTGCGGCGCCGGCGAGCGCGACGGGGTGCATGGGGGTCTCCTTCCGTGCGTACCGGCTCCTTCAAGTGTGCGTCCGAACGGGGCTGCCGGGCGAGCCGAGTGCGGAGCGTGGTGCCCGCCGTGTACGCCACGCCTCTGCCAGCCGGCACCCGAGGTAGATCACGAACGCGATCGTCGTCACGTACGGGCTGATGGGGACGGTGCTTCCCAGGGCGAGCAGCGTCCCGCCCTCCATGGCACACAGCGCGAAGACGACGCTGAGCACTGGCAGCAACAACGGGGACGCCGTGATCCGCGCGGCCGCGGCCGCCGGTGTGACCAGCAGCGCGAGCACCAGCAACGCCCCGACGATCTGTACGCACAGGGCGACGGCGAGGCCGAGGACCAGCATGAACGCCAGCGACAGCGCGCGTACGGGAACGCCGCGGGCTTCGGCCACCTCCGGATCGACGCTCGCGAACGTCAGCGGCTTCCACACGATGGCCAGAGCGAGGAGCACCACCACCGACGTACCGAGGAGCCACGCCATCTGCGGGGCGCTGACGGCGATGATCTGGCCGGTCAGGATGCCGAACTTGTTCGCCGCCCGGCCCTTGTAGAGGGACAGGAACAGCACACCGAGGCCCAGCCCGAACGGCATGATGATGCCGATGATCGAATTGCGGTCGCGGGCGCGGACGCCCAGCACGCCGATCGCTCCGGCCGCGATCAGGGATCCGGCGATGGACCCGGCCACGATGTTCACCCCGAGCAGCAGCGCCGCCGAGGCGCCGGCGAACGACAGTTCACTGATGCCGTGCACGGCGAACGGCAGGTCTCGCATGATCACGAACACCCCCACCAGCCCGCCGACCAGACCGAGCAACACCCCGGCGAGCAGCGAATTCTGGACCAGGCCGAGCAGTTCCCCGTAGTTGTCGAAATTAAAGATCTGATGCCAGATACCGGTGTCGTCCCCGCCGTCGGCGAGCGGTCCGACCCCCGACCCCAGCCGGATCACTGGCCCTCTCCCTCCTCCGCCCCGTCGTCGTGGGTGTGAGCGGTGCCGGCATCGGGTGCCCCGACCACCACGATCCGGCCCCTGACGCGAACGACATCGACCTGCGTGCCGTACAGCTCCGACAGCGTCGAGGAGGTCATCACCTCGTCCGGCGGCCCGATCCGGTATCCGCCCTGAGCCAGGTACAGCACACGGTCCACCAGGCCCAGGACAGGATTGATCTCATGCGTCACGAAGACGACGGCGGTGCCGGCGGAGCGGCGCCGCTCTTCCACCAGGCCGGTGATGGTGCGCTGGTGCTGCAGGTCGAGGGAGAGCAACGGTTCGTCGCAGAGCAGGATCCGCGGGTCGGTGGCCAGCGCCTGCGCGACGCGGACGCGCTGCTGCTCGCCGCCGGAGAGCCGTCCGACCGGAACGTCGGCGTACGGCGTCGCACCGACCGAAGCCAGCAGTTCGTCCACCCGGCGGCGGATCGCGCGGCGGGCGAGCGGCAGCCCCCAGCGGTCCCCGTCCAGACCCAGGCGCACCAGGTCACGGGCGCGCAGCAGCGCGTGTGCGGGCTGGAACGTCTGCTGGGGGACGTAGCCGATGTGCCGGCTCCCGTTTCGGGGCGAGTGGCCCAGGACCGCGAGTGATCCGCTGGTGAGCTGCTGCCGGCCCAGGAGCACCCGCAGCAGACTGGTCTTCCCCGATCCGTTCGGACCCAGCACGGCGAGGAACTCCCCGGGCCGGACATCGAGCTGCAGATCGCGCCACAGCACGCGGTCGCCGTAGGCGAGGGCCGCGTCCCGCAGACTGATCACCGGCGCCGCAGGATCTGTGCTCCGCCCGGCGCCACGGTCCGTCCGGGAGAGCGGGGAGACAGCCTCCGTGCGTTCCATCATCTGTCCAATGCACCCTTGATGGCACCGACGTTGGCGATCATCCAGCTGATGTAGTCCTCGCCCTGGGGGAGGGTTTCGGTCACCGGGACCACCGGGATTCCGTTGTCCTCAGCGGCCGCCTTGACCTGCTCCGTCTGCGGCCCGGAGGTCTGCTCGTTGTAGACCAACGCCTTGACCTGCTTGCCGGTGAACAGCGCGAGCGTCCGCTGCAGGCTCTGCGCGGAGACATCGTCGCCCTCCTCGACGGCCTGGCTGAAGTCCGCGGGCGTCCTGTTCCGCAGCCCCATGGCCTCGGTCATGTACAGCGGTACGGGCTCGGTGACCGCCACGGCAGCACCCGCGTGGTCCGCTTTGATCCGCGCTTCCTCCTGCTCCAGCACAGTCAGCTTGTCCTTGAATGTCTTCGCGTGGTGCCGGAAGACATCGGCGTCGGCGGGGGAGGTCCTGGCCAGGGCGTCTGCGATCCGGTCGGCCAGTTTTCCCATCGCGGGGAGGTCGTACCAGACGTGCTCGTTGAGTTCCGCGCCCGCCGCGGGTTTCTTCCCCGAGACCTGTACGGCGTCGATGACAACGGGTGAGGAGTTCTTCGCGCTCCGCAGCATCCGGCCGACGAAGTCGTCATAGCCGCCGCCGTTCTCGACGACGACCTTTGCCTTGGACAGCGCCAGCCGGTTCTGCGTACTGGCCTCGTACGAGTGCGGGTCCTGCGCCGGATCGCTGATGAGCGAGACGACCTTCACCTTGCCGCCCCCGACCTGCTGAACGATGTCCCCGTACACGTTCGTCGAGGCGACCACCGGAATGACGGCAGAGGACGCGTCCCTACGGAGGGTGTCGCGGGAATCGGCACCTGAGGGGCCGGCGCAGGCACAGGTCAACGTCAGCGCCGCGCCGATGAGCACAGCCGGGCCGCGCACCGAAGTCACATGCATCGCGGCCTCCCAGGCACCTGAGAGCCGAAACGGTTATCAGTTCATTATCGGCCCGTCGCCTCCCACTATCTACCCGAGCCGACGACGGGGCGACCGGCCGGGTCAGGCGCAGCAGTCGCAGGTATATGCGGTGGCCGGCACCGCGGTGACGGGAAGCGGGCAGCACTGATCGCCGCGCCACGAGTCGCGTCCTTCCCTGACGGCCACCCGCGGCGGTGGTCAGCGCGGCGATCGGGTCGGCCCAGCTTCAGCCGAGCATGCTGTCGGCGAGCAGACCCGCGAGCAGAACAGCAGACAAGTATGTGCAGAGCAAGGGCGTGTCCGATGAGCCATGGGCATCAGAGCGCCCCTACGGGCCTGCCGTCAACCGAGTACAGTCCGGATCCCAGGGGCGTCTACCACGCTCTTGGGATCCGGCGTCGAACTCTGCTCCGCCAAGGGCTACTTGGATGTTGATGCGAATGTCCAGTGCTGGTTCGGCTTCCCCTTGGTCTGGCCCGAGATCCGGCTTTCGCCCCAAATGGTCCAATAGGAGTACTTGGGATTCTGGCCCCGAATCATCCCGTCTTCTGTGGTGACTTCGAGCGCGCCGCGGAAGGCGGGCGTCGCCGTCTTACACCAGGCCATGCGCAAGAAGAAATATCCCTGCTGCTGGGGGTTGCTCAACCCGAGGGGGAGGCTGTTGTGCAGTGCTTCTACACACCTGTCGCCGTCCAGCCCCAGATTCTCCAGCTTCTTGGTCTGGGGGTGGTACTTCCACTGCTGCTCCTTGGAGCCGTCACAGGGCTGCAGGCCGATCCCGCGCGCCGTCAGGCCCGCGTACACGTTCGGGACCATGCCGTCCGTGCCCAACACGAGATCCGGCGCGTTACGGCTCCATGCAGCGACGCACTCGCCCTGACGCTCACTCCTGATCTGGAACACGCCGGATGGAAATCCCCGGTCGGCGGGCGCCGCAGAGACGGTACCCGGGTTAGGCGCTGCGCTACTGCTGGCGGTGAGAGACATGGTGAGGAGGACCGCGACGGACCCCACGGCGGTGGCTGCGATAGAGCGCATGAACCTCTCATATCTGTATGGCGATTGCGGAAGTTGCCAACAGGCGCTCCCTATGTCGCTGCGCATCATTCCCTCCCACCGCTGACCACCATGCGGCACACCACTCTCATGAGTGGATAATCGGATCCCATGGCTGACTGCGGAGCGAGCACTCCGCAGCCGGCAACGGGAGTCTGACAGGCCCTAAGGACTGTCCAGCGGGTCACGAACGAAGCCAGAGGCGAATGGCTGCGACGGTCACGGTGCCGTAGAAGACATACGCCCTCTTGTCGAAGCGAGTGGCTACGGCACGGAAGCCCTTGAGCGCGTTGATCGTTCGCTCGACTTCGTTGCGGCGCTTGTAGACCGTCTTGTCGAAGCCGGTGGTCGACCGCCCGCGCTACCGCGGCGCTGGCGGTTGGCACGCTGGTCCTTGCGTTCAGGAATGGTGTGCTTGATCTGCCGACGCCTCAGGTATCGGCGATTTCGGCGGGACGAGTACGCCTTGTCTCCGCCCAGGTGATCGGGGCGTGTTCGTGGGTGTCCGCCGGCCGGACGTGGGACACGGATGCGTTCAAGGACCGGGACCAGTTGTGGGGCATCGCCCCACTGGCCGGGGGTGATGACGAACGCGAGCGGACGTCGGCCGCCTCACCGGCCAGATGGATCTTGCAGGTCAGCCCGCCACGGGAACGCCCCAGGGCCTCATCTCAACGATGTTGATCAGGCCGACTGCGTCGTCCAGGGATACGTGGCGCGTCGATACGGGCGCCGCGGCGTGCTGAGGGGCTCGGCAGGAGGCCGAGTCCACGCTGACCATGCTCCAGTCGATCCGGCCTTCCGAATCGGCATCGGTCTGGACGGCCGCAGGATCCTTTCCCACGTGCCGCCGCCGACCACCTGCGGGGCCTGTCGTGCACGGTCTTCCACTTCCCGAACCGTGCCGGCAGATCACGCCACGGGACACCGGTCCGCTGCCGGAAGAGAATGCCGTTGATCACCCTGCGAGGGTTCTTCCAACGCCCGCCTCGTCCCACGTTCTTCGGCAAGTGCGGCTCCAGTCGAGCCCACTCCTGATCCGATAGATTACCCCGCCCCACACCGGCCGGAACGGCCTCGACGCGGGCAGGTAACCCGACCCATCGGACAGTGCCTAGCGCTGACATGCCGATGGGCCGGTGCCCCAGCGCTCCCCGCGCTCCGCGTGAGCACGGGGGCGCCGGCGTGTCCACCTTCGTGAGTGCCGGGTTGAGCAGTGCCGTGGCTGCGACCACTGCCCAACCCGGAGCTTGTCAGGTCTGCGGCACCAGATCCGGGTGCTCGTGTTCGCAGGCGTCGTCGAGGCCGTATGTTTCCCATTCGGGGAACGGGTCGTCGGTGAGCCGTTCCCCGTCGGCCAGGAGGCAGTCGGTCAGGGCCGCTTGCAGTGCCTCGGTGTGCAACCCGGTGCCGATGAAGACCAGTTCCTGGCCCTGGCTGTCGTCGGCATCACGAGCCCCGGAAGGCTCGAAGCGTGCGACGGCCCCGGCTTGTGACCACAACCCCGTGACGTTCGGGCGGCTGGCCAGCCAGAAGAAGCCCTTGGAACGGAGGATCTGACCGTAGGCGCCGCTGTCGAGCCCCTCGGTGACGAAGGTCCACAGCCGGCCGGGATGGAACGGCACACCGGCGCGGAAGACCGTGCTGGAGATGCCGTACTCCTCGGTTTCCGGAATGTGGTCGCCGTTGAGTTCCTGCACCCAGCCGGGGGCCTGCTGGGCCCGCTCCAGGCTGAAGAGTCCGGTGCCGAGGATGTCGCCGGGGTTCACCCGGCCGTGCCGGGCGGGCACGATGCGGGCGGCCGGGTTGAGGCGGGTGAGCGCGGCCTGAAGCCGTTCGGCGCTGTCCGCATCGACGAGGTCGGTCTTGTTGAGGACGATGACGTCGGCGAACTCGATCTGGTCCATCAGCAGGTCGCTGACGGTGCGCTCGTCGTCCTCGTACTG